>JBJOMA010000228.1:0-22020 GCA_046052625.1 Bacteroidota bacterium | reverse complement strand
ATCTACGTATACTTCGAAGTCCCAAGCCCGTCCGTTGACCAGAGGACCTACACGGTTCATGGTGCGGGAATCGTCCAAAGAAACCGCGACGACTTTAACCCCTGTCTCCTTTTGCCAGTCTGCATAGTTGTCATGAATAGCATTCAGCTCTTCGATACAGGGCTTGCACCACGTCGCCCAGAAATCAACGACAATGGGTTTGCCGCCATTCTCCAGTTTGTTGAACACGAAATTCTCGCCGGTTACAGTCTTTACAGTGACATTTGGGAGGGTACGGCCCGGTTCCTGTCCCATGGCACTGAAAAACAACAGAATAGAACACAAGAATACGAGAGGCGTTTTTGACATTATTTTGGAGATTTAGATACAAATTAACGGAATTAGGGCATCATCCACCATAAATCGGGCCGTTTTTGTTTTGGGTAAGCCTGCGGCTCTCAAAAAGCAAGCTTAATTCTTCGCTTTTCTGCGGGATATTCCTATTTTTGACATCCTGCTGTTGAATTCAATTTACATTCACCTATACTAACCACCAATACATTAACCATGAAAAAACTAGTACTTGTTCTGTTCACGGGCCTGTTACTGTCTACCGGCACGCAAGCTCAGATGGCATCCGGTTCCATCTGTCCGGATTTCACCGGTGTCGACCTCAACGGTAACACCTGGAACCTTTATTCCCTGCTCGATTCGGGAAAAACCGTTTTCGTTGACGTATCTGCCACCTGGTGCGGACCTTGCTGGAGCTTCCACAACACCGGTCGCCTCGAGGCGTTGTATAACACCTACGGCCCTCCCGGAACCAATGAACTGATGGTGTTTTTCATCGAAGGTGACGGCACCACGACGCTGGCGGATTTGCAGGGAACAGGTACAAACACACAGGGCGACTGGATCACCGGCACCCCCTACCCGATCATCGACGACGCGTCCATCGGAAACCTGCTTCAGATCAACTATTTCCCTACGATCTATATGATCTGCCCGGACCGCATCATTAAAGAAGTCGGTCAGTTGGCCAGCACCGCAGCTTTCTACACCCAGAAGACAACCAACTGCTTCAGCGCCACAGATGTGAACGATGCAGGCATCACGAACTCCATGCAGGTGCTTAACGGCGTTCTCGCCTCCTGTGATCCGGTCGACATCAACTACCGTCTCTGTAACTACGGTACCGCTCCCCTGACCAGCGCCACCATCGACCTGAGCATGAACGGAACTTCCATTACCTCCTACAACTGGACCGGCAATCTGAATACGTATGAGTCGGTGGATCTGGCCTTCACGGCAGTGACCGCTCCCAACTACGGCACCAACACCGCAACGATCGCCACCTCCAACCCGAACGGTTATACGGACAATGTGACCGGCAACGATTCCAAGACGCAAAGTGTTACCCGTTTCGGTCCTTCCGGTGGTTCTTTCACCGCACAGACCTTCGCAGTAGCCACTTTCCCTCCTGCCAACTGGATTCAGGTGACCTCTCCCACTGCCAGCGGAACGGTCTGGCTGCGCAGCACGGCCGGTAACGGCGGTGCAGGTTCAGCAAAAGCTAATTTCTGGAGCGCCTCCAACGGCGACCAGGATGCTCTTCAGTTACCCCAGCTCGACCTCACGTTGGTGGCGATTCCGATGCTCACCTTCGACATCGCACACGCCCGCTATCAGACGAGCAACGACAACCTGAAAGTGAAAGTTTCTACCGATTGCGGTGCCACTTGGACCACGGTTTACAACAAGACCGGTGCCGCCCTGGCAACTACGACTGCTTCAACGACCGCTTTCACTCCCTCTACCGCAGCACAGTGGCGCAAGGATACGGTCAACCTGACGGCCTATGCCGGCAACCAGAACGTATTTGTGCGTTTTGAGGCCAACTCGAACTATGGTAACAACGCCTACATCGACAACGTCAACATCGCCACCAATACCACCGGTATCGGCCAGATCGTCCAGGAGCTCGACTTCGACCTGTATCCGAACCCGGCGGCAGACCGTGCCTCCATCGAGTTCATGGTTGAAGGCAAGCAGGATGTCGCTCTGGTCGTCTACAACTCGATCGGCGAAGTAGTTTACAGCCGTAACGAGAATGGCATGTCCGCTGGCGAGTACACCTTTGAAATCCCTACTTCCGGTTTCTCTTCCGGCATGTACCTCATCTCTGTACAATCCGGTCAGGCTTCTTCCTCGAAGCGCCTGCTGGTGAAGTAATATTAACTGATAAAAGCGGAAGAGGTCAGGTGCGCAACCCCCTCTTCCGCTTTTTCGTATCACCCAATACCATGAAAAAAAGCGTCCTCCTCCTTCTTCTGTTGCTGACGGGATCCCTGGCTGCCAATTCGCAGTCGCTGCAAGCAGTAGCCCCGTATACCTCGTTGTCCGGTCCGGCCAATGTCGTGATGAGCGGTCATGCCACGGTTACCAACGTCTCCTCGGGATCCATTTTCACCAAGGTCCGGCGCATACAGAACGACACGGCCTCCGGTCATAACAGTTATTTCTGCTGGGGAGGCGCCTGCTATCCTGCTGCAACGACGGTTTCTCCTTTCTACCTGACAATGAACCCCGGGGATGTAGATACGACCCTGGAAGTGAAGCTGGACCCCATGGGATATTCCGGCGTCAGCACCGTCACCTATTGTTTTTACGACAAGGATAATGTTTCCGACTCCGTCTGTATCACCTACACGTTCACGGCTCAGCCGGTAAGCGTAGATGAACTGAATGGAAGAGCACTTGCTGCGGCATCACCGAATCCGGCCGACCAATATACCATCATCGGCTACCAGACCAATTCCAAGAACGCTCGTCTGGTCATCACCAATCTTTTAGGAGCGGTCGTCCGCGATGTGCCGTTATCAGACCGTCAGAACACTGTGCTTATCGATACCGGTGACCTCAACACGGGTGTCTACCTGTATTCACTACAGGCGGACGGTCGCTTATCGGGAACCCGGAAGCTGGTTGTCAACCATAAATAATTCGTAAAAAATTCGAGTTTTAAGCCGCATTTTGCGGCTTTTTTATTGCCCCTTGGACTGCGAATTGTCGGTCCGGGCACCCCGTTTTTCGTACTTTTACGTTCCTTTTAAAATAAATCATGGCAGAGAACAAGATCAATCAGGAAGCGTTGGATTACCATGCTCAAGGACGGCCGGGTAAAATCGAGGTTATACCCAGCAAACCCTACAGCTCGCAGCGGGACCTTTCCCTTGCCTATTCACCCGGCGTAGCCGAGCCTTGCCTGCAGATAGCAGCCAATACGGAGGACGTATACAAGTATACCGCTAAGGGTAATCTGGTAGCTGTTATTTCGAACGGGACAGCGGTCTTAGGATTGGGCAATATCGGTCCGGAAGCCTCCAAGCCGGTCATGGAAGGCAAAGGATTGCTCTTCAAGATTTTCGCAGATATAGACGTGTTCGACATCGAAGTCGCTGAAACCGACGTCGACAAATTCGTGGCTACGGTGAAGGCGATCTCTCCGACGTTCGGCGGCATCAACCTGGAAGACATCAAGGCTCCGGAGTGCTTCGAGATCGAGCGCAGGCTGAAAGAGGAGCTGAAAATACCCGTAATGCACGATGACCAGCACGGAACAGCCATCATCTCCGGTGCGGCACTGTTGAATTCGCTGGAGCTTGCCAAAAAGAAGATCGACAAGATCCGCGTAGTGGTCAGCGGTGCAGGCGCCTCCGCCATCTCGTGCGTCAAGCTCTACCTCGCACTGGGTGTCAAGCAGTCGAATATCATGATGTTCGACAGTACCGGAATCATTCACTCGGGACGGACGGACCTGGACGAGAACAAGAAACTGTTCGCCATCGATACCAAAGTTCGGACACTGGAAGAAGCGATGAAAGGCGCTGATGTGTTTCTTGGTCTTTCAAAGGGCAACATCCTTTCAAAGGACATGGTGAAATCCATGGCACCGAACGCCATCGTATTCGCGTTGGCGAATCCGGACCCGGAAATCTCCTATAACGACGCTGCCGAAGCGCGCAACGATGTCATCATCGCCACCGGACGCAGCGACTATCCGAACCAGGTCAACAACGTTCTCGGCTTCCCGTTCATTTTCCGGGGAGCGTTGGATGTCAGGGCTTCCCAGATCAACGAGGCCATGAAGTTGGCCGCGGTTCGTGCCATCGCCGATCTGGCGAAAGAACCGGTGCCGGAAATCGTGAACCTCGCATACAACCAGAAGAACATCGCGTTCGGAAAAGACTACATCATCCCGAAACCGCTGGACCCCCGTCTCATTTCCACGGTAGCACCCGCGGTAGCCAAAGCAGCTATGGAATCCGGTGTCGCCCAGTCGAAGATCACGAACTGGAACGAATACATCGAGCATCTGCAGAACCGGCTCGGACTGGACAACAAGCTGATCCGGGTGGTGACCAGCAAAGCACGTCAGAACCCGCAACGTATCGTCTTCACGGAAGCCGACACCTACAAGATCCTTAAAGCAGCTCAGATCGCCCGTGACGAGGGAATCGCGAAGCCTATCTTGTTGGGCAACATCAATAAGATCCGTAAGCTGATCGAAGAGAACAACCTGGACCTTGGAGATACGCCCATCATCGACCCGCGGACGGAAGACGACAAGCGTACGGAGTTCGGCGAACTGCTTTTCCGCAAGCGGAAGCGCCGCGGCTTCACCTTGTATGAAGCGCGAAAGATCATGAACGAACGCAACTACTACGGAGCCATGATGGTGGAGACGGGTGAAGCGGATGCCATGATCTCCGGTCTGACGCGTAAATACAGCGATGTGATCCGTCCTGCCCTGCAGATCATCGGAACGCAGGACGATGTGCGTAAAGTCGCAGGCATGTACATCATGGTCACCAAGCGGGGACCGTTGTTCTTCGCCGATACGACCATCAACGTGAATCCTACGGCCGAAGATCTGGCGGAGATCACAGTGCTGACTGCCTGGGGCGTCCAACAGTTCAATATCAAGCCGCGGATCGCACTGCTCTCCTATTCCAACTTCGGCGCGCACAACGATCCCACCGCCGCCAAGGTTCGCGAAGCGATCGCCATCCTACACCATAAGTACCCGGGAATGATGGTGGACGGAGAGATGCAGGCCAATTTCGCCCTGAATCCGTCGCTGCTGGCAGACAATTTCCCCTTCTGCGAATTCGCCGATAAAGGAGCGAACACCCTGATCTTCCCGAACCTTGATGCAGGCAACATCGCCTACAAACTGCTCCAGGAACTAGGTTCGGCGGAGGCCATCGGTCCGGTACTCCTCGGCATGAAGAAGCCGGTGCACGTCCTTCAGTTAGGCAGTTCTGTACGGGAAATCGTCAATATGATCACTATTGCCGTGGTGGATGCCCAATCACGCAAGAGCACTCGCTGAACGTCCACCTCCTTATATCGATTGAAAGGCCCTTCCCACGAAGGGCCTTTTCGTTAACTTTGGTAGGATGAACCGTCTTACACTTCTATCCGCACTCCTATTTCAACTTATTGCATCCGTCGCCGTCGCACAACAGGAGTATCCGTACCGCTGGACACCCGGTGAAGCGAAGGAAGAGATGAACGACTGGTATGTGTTCCAACGGATGATACCCTACGGAACGGTCGATGCTCAAGCGCACAGGAACGCAGCGGAAGAGATGGTCCGCTTACGTTCAACACTCCGATCAGCGAATACGAGCACCTGGCAACCTGTAGGCCCGTTGAATATCGGCGGTCGTCTCACTGACGTGGAAATGCCGGGCGGATCACTCCAGATCATGTATGCCTGCGCCGCATCGGGCGGCGTTTTCAAGTCTTCGGATGCAGGAAACAGTTGGACGCCGGTCTTCGACAACCAACCATCCCTCTCGATCGGCGATCTCGCGATCGCTCCTTCCAATCAGGACATCCTTTACGTGGGAACCGGCGAGCCGAACTGCGGCAGCGGATCCATCACCTATGACGGAGCAGGAACCTTCAAATCAACGGACGGCGGCTTATCCTGGACATCCGTAGGCCTGGATCAGTGCCGCAACATCGGGCGGATCGCCGTTCATCCGACGAATCCGGACATCGTTTTCGTTGCAGCCATGGGAGACCTCTTTGGAACCAGCACCAACCAGGGCCTCTACCGTTCCCTAGACGGCGGCAGCACGTGGCAACAGTTCCTTTTTCTCAACGACTCGACCGGAGCGATCGATGTAGCCATCGATCCGGTGCAGCCTTCCACCGTGTATGCCTGTACGTGGACACGCAGACGCAGAATCGACCGCAGGAGCCTGGGCGGTCCGGATACGGGATTATGGAAATCGACTGACGGCGGAACGACATGGACACGTATCACGACCGCTGCAGGACTCCCTTCCGGTTTCGATTATGGACGGACAAGCATAGGAATCGCCGCCACGAATCCCAACACGCTCTACTACCTGATCGCCGATGCACAGAGCACTTTCCAGGGAGTATATAAATCCACCAATGGCGGAGCTACGTGGTCGCGTACGAATGACACAGGTATCGGCGACATCTTCAACGGCGGTGCACATTGGGAGGGCCGACTGAAGGTGGACCCCACCGATGCGAACACGGTCTATCTCATCGGCTTCGATACCTGGAAGACGACAGACGGTGGTCAGTCGTGGAATAACATTTCCGGCAACTACCATCCGGACAACCACGAGGTGTACATTCATCCGATGAACCACGACTACCTTTTACGCGCAAACGACGGAGGACTGTACTATTCATACGACGGCGGGCAGAACTGGTATCACGACGAAAAACTTCCTGTCACGCAATTCTACACCTGTGAGGTGGACGAACTCGACCCGCTTCGGCACGGTGGAGGAACACAGGATAACGGCACGGTGATCACCACGACCGGTCTTGATGACGACTGGTATTCCATTTGGGGAGGTGACGGCTTCCATGTGCTTTTCGATCCGTACAGCGGAAACATCTATGCAGAGTACCAGTACGGCGGACTCAACACCGGAACGAACGGAGTCGATCCGTCAGACCGTTTCAACTGGAACACGCCACTTGAATTCAATCCCCAATCGTATAACACGCTTTTACTCGGAAGCAATCGCGTGAATATCTCGTACGACCAGGGTGCAAACTGGCAGGGCATCAGCCCGGACCTGACGAATCATAATCTATCCGGCTATCCGTTCACCTGGGGCACTGTGACCACCCTGGCTATGGCTCCTTCCGACACGAATGTGATCTATGCAGGCACCGACGACGGAAACGTCTGGGTGACGACCAATCATGGAAGCACCTGGCAACCGGTCTATCCGATGAACACCATCCGGTGGGTCACACACGTAGCCGTGGATCCGCATGACGCCGCCATCGCTTACGTGACTTTATCAGGATACCGTTTCTTCACGAATACGGCGCACGTATATCGCACCACTGATTTCGGTGCGAGCTGGATCGCAATCGAGGGCAATTTGCCGGATGTACCGTGCAACGACCTGATTCCGGATCCTGATCACGATTCCACCCTTTTCCTTGCCACCGACGTTGGCGTTTTTGTCACACTTGACCTTGGCGTAAACTGGTCGCCGGCAGGTACGGGCATGCCGGTGGTTCCGGTGTGTGATATCCGCCTTCATGATCCGACACGCACGCTGTATGCCGGCACGTATGGACGTTCGATGTGGGCCTTACCGGTGGATCCTATTTTCACCGGAACTTCAAGTATTTCCCTGACTCGTGAAACCACTGTTTACCCTAATCCGTTTACGGACCAGGTATTTCTGACTTCCGAAAAAAGACTGGAGGAGGTCCGCATCACCGCCGCTGACGGCTCCCTGATCGGAACACGTAAAGTTGTATCGGACGGAAGAACCGATCTTTCGGACCTCATGGCGGACTTGCCGGCCGGCATCTATTACCTCCGACTGATCAGCCGAAGCGGATCGGAAGTCGTTCCGGCAGTCAAAATCCGCTAAGCAGATTCGGTATCTTTACCCCATGATCCATCACCTGAACGGACGACTTGTTGAGAAGAATCCCGCCTATTGCATCGTGGAATGCGGCGGAGTCGGATACTTCGTGAACATTTCCCTTCACACGTTTTCACAGATCGGCGAGGAGGAATCCATCCAATTGCTGACGCATCTTCATATCACCGAAGATGCCCATACGCTGTTCGGGTTTCACGGTGAAGAGGAGCGTCGCCTGTTCCGCTCCCTGATAACCGTTTCGGGGATTGGATGTAATACGGCAAGGATGATGTTGTCATCGATGAATCCGACCGAAATCGAGGGCTGTATCGCCTCTGAGGATGTGACTCGTTTGAAGAAAATAAAGGGAATCGGAGAAAAGACCGCCCAGCGGGTCATACTCGAATTACGCGGCAAACTCAAGCGGGTCGAGACACCGGGAGAGGCTCCTTCGGGCCGAAGAATCAAAGAGGAAGCCCTTACTGCGTTATTAACACTTGGTTTCCAGCGAAATACAATAGACTCGACATTGGAAAAGCTGCTCAAGAACGAACCGGCTTTGAATGTAGAAGAGCTCATCCGGCAAGCCCTAAAATCGCTTTAATTAAGCGGTTTTCTTCGAAAATTACCTTAAATTAGACGCTTTATTAAAGGACTACGCCTATTTGAGCTGACTTTACCAATTAAACGCGTACTCAGCCCGTTTATTTACCCTTGAAGAAAAGCAAACAATATCTTTTCGGGTTTGGAACTGTATTGTCTCTGGTGTCCATGGTATGGGCGGCGGATACACCTGCTCGTTTTGCCGGTTTTTCGGAAGAAGAGTTGGCGGCAGACCTTCCGGACACCACCACCCGACTGCCATATCCGTTCCACGACCGGATCGCTGATTCCTATAATTCACCGGAGTCAGGCAGCCCGCTTTTCATGCACGATCCGTCGAACATCAAATCGGATGTCCAGTACGACACAGATGAGAACTACTATCTCATCAACGAAAAGGTCGGTGATTTGTTTTACCGCAATCCCTCCTATCTCTCGTTCGAGGAATTCGTAGATCGCGAATTCCACAACACCACAAGGGATTACTGGCGCCAGCGGGCGGGCGAAGACGACAAGCTCAATAAGAAAGCGTTCGCACCGAAGATCACCGTAAACAGCCAGATCTTCGACCGTATCTTCGGTGGCAACACAATCGACATCCGCCCTCAGGGATCTGCGGAACTGTTCTTCGCCCTCAACGTGGCCAAGAATGAAAACCCCGCATTGCCTGAGCGGCAGCGCAGGGTGACCACCTTCGACTTCCGGGAGCAGATCCAGATGAATGTCATCGCGAACATCGGTGACAAGATGAAGCTGACCACGAATTACAATACGCAGGCCACCTTCGACTTCGATAACCAGATGAAACTGGAGTATACGGGGTATGAAGACGATATCATCCGGAAGATCGACGCAGGTAATATCAATTTCCCGCTCAACAGCCAGCTGATACAGGGTTCTCAAAGTCTCTTCGGCATCAAGACACAACTGCAATTCGGTAAGCTGACTGTCACCAGCGTTTACAGCCAGCAGCGGGGAAAATCCCAGACTGTCGATGTGAAAGGCGGCGCACAGACGACGACTTTCACCATAACTGCAGACCAGTACGAGACCAACCGCCACTTCTTCCTTTCGCAGTTCTTCAAGGACCAGTACGACCGCACCCTCGGTCAGTTGAACCGGATCTCGTCTCCGTTCAACATCACCCGGATCGAGGTCTGGGTGACTTCGCGCAGTTTCATCTCTTCACAGACACAACAGAACAGGAACATTGTCGCATTCGCCGATCTGGGCGAATATCTTCCTGACTCAGGACAGACGCTGATAAGCCGGCCTTCACCCGGACCTTGGAACGTCGTAGAACCCTCCGACTCCTCGAACAATCTCTACGACCGGCTTGGCATTTCAGGTCTTTCGGCCTTGCGCTCCATCTCTTCCGCTTCCTCCCTGCTCGATCCCCTGTGCGGCACGGCGGGATTCTGCCGGACACGGAACTTCGAAACAGTCGAAAACGCCCGTCTGCTGCAACCTACGGAATACACGCTGAGTCCGCAACTGGGTTATATTTCACTGAACACAGCGTTGGAACCGAACCAGGTACTGGCAGTCGCTTTCGAATACACGTACAACGGAAAGCTGCACCGTGTAGGTGAGATCTCCACATACAACTCGAACGTCACCGGCACCCAAGCGCTGTTTGTCAAGTTGATCCGCAGCACCGGTTTCACACCGAAGTTCTACACCTGGGACCTGATGATGCGGAACATCTATTCGCTCGGTGGTTATAACATCGCTGCGAAGGATTTCCGGCTGGACGTCCTTTATCAAGACGACCGCATCGGCGGCAATATCAACTACATCCCCGAGGGTTGCAGCACGATCCAGGGTATCCCCTTGATCCGGTTGCTCAACATGGACCAGTTGAACACGAACAACGATCCTCAACCGGACGGCATCTTCGACTTCCTTGGCGGAGTGACCATCAACACCCAGACCGGACGACTTATTTTCCCTGTTCGCGAACCGTTCGGAAGTTACCTGAGATCCAAGTTCTGCGGCAACACCGCCTTAGCCGACCAATACGCATACGATGCGCTGTATGATTCCACCAAGACGGCTGCACAGCAGATGCCGGAGAAAAACAAATTCAGCGTACGCGGTTCCTACCAGGCCACTGCCGGCAGCGACATTCCGCTCAACGCCATCAATATCCCGAAAGGATCCGTCACCGTCACCGCAGGTGGTGTGCCGCTGAAGGAGAATGTGGACTTTACCGTCGACTATACGCTTGGGCGTGTCAAGATCATCAACGAAGGCATCCTGAAGTCGAACACACCGATCAAAGTGGCATTGGAAAGCCAACAGCTTTTCAATCTACAGACAAAAACCATGTTCGGTAACCGCTTCGAGTATCAGTTCAATAAGGATTTCCAGATCGGCGGGACCATGTTGCACCTGAACGAGCGTCCGCTCACACAGAAGGTCAACATCGGAGACGAGCCGATCTCCAACTGGATGCTCGGAGCCGACGGTAGCTACCGGACAGACTCGCGGTTTCTAACGAAGCTGCTGGACAAACTGCCATTCTATGAGACGCGGGAGGTATCGAACATAACTGTTGCAGGAGAAGCCGCCAAGATGATCCCCGGCCACAACCGGTCGATCGGAAAAGACGGTAACGCTTACATCGACGATTTCGAAGGCGCCATCACTCCTTTGGACCTGCGTAATCCCGGCAGTTGGTTTCTTTCCAGCACCCCGATGGGTCAAACGGAACCGGGCATGTTCCCCGAGGCCGATTTCAATGACAGTCTGATCAACGGATTCAATCGCGGACGGATTGCGTGGTACTATGTGGATCCTTTGTTCCAGCGCGACCAGCCGGGATTGACACCGGACGATGTCGATGCGAACGACCAGAGCAACAACTATATCCGCGAGGTACCGCAAGCGGAAGTATTCCCGAACCGTAGTCAGGTCGGCGGTCCGCAGGTCCTGACCTGCATGAACGTTTCGTTTTATCCGGGTGAACGCGGCCAGTACAACTATGATGTGGAAGGGGCCTCCGGCGTCTCCTCAGGAATGGATCCGGACGGTTTCCTTAAGGATCCGGACACACGTTGGGGCGGTATCATGCGGAAAATCGAAACAACGGACTTCGAGGCAAGTAACATCGAATTCATCCAGTTCTGGATGATGGATCCTTTCGCTTCCGGTTCTCCGAACGACGGCAGCGGCGGCGAACTTTATTTCAACCTCGGAAATCTCTCCGAAGATATCCTTCGAGACGGCTACAAGAGTTTCGAGAACGGATTGCCGGCACCCACGAATAACTATACCACTCAGAATTCAAATTGGGGACGCTATTCCACCATCCAGTCGATCGTCAACGCATTTGACAACGATCCCGACAGCCGGACGGCACAGGATGTGGGGCTGGACGGCCTTAACGACGGAGACGAGCGGACCTTCTTCCAAAACAATTACCTCGGCCGTATCGCAGCTCTTTACGGGTCAGGGTCCGTCGCCTACACCGTTAACGAACGGGACCCGTCGGCCGACAATTACGTGTACTTCCTGAACCCCGCCTACAGCGATACCAACGCATCGCCGCTCAGCCGTTACAAGCGTTTCAACGGACATCAGGGCAACTCTCCGGCCAACGGCACCATCGACGGTTTGCAGTCGACCGCCACGACCCTTCCTGACATGGAAGACATCAACCGGGACAACAACATGGAAGTGGGCGAAAATTACTGGCAGTATAAAGTGAGCCTTCGCCCCTCTGATCTGGTAGTCGGACAGAACTACATCTCGGACATGATTGAATCACCGGTCCGTTACGCGAACAATACGACCGGCAGCATCAAGTGGTATCAGTTCAAGATTCCGGTACGTCAGCCGTCCAAATCGATCGGCGAAGTGGATATCCAGAACATCCGTTTCATCCGTATGTTCATGAAGCGGTTCGAGCGTCCGGTGGTATTGCGTTTCGCCCGGCTGGAGCTTTTGCGCGGTGATTGGAGGACCTATCCGTATCAGTTACTTGCTCCCGGTGAGTACGCTCCCACTCCTGAGGTGCCCGGGGAGACGGAATTCGACATCTCGAATGTCAGTATCGAGGAGAACGGCGAAAGGGAGCCCATCCGTTATGTGGTGCCGCCGGGAATCGTACGTGAACGGGACATCACCACCACCCAGACTGCGAACCTGAATGAAGCCTCATTGTCGTTGCGTGTCTGCAAACTCGCTGACGGGGACGCACGTGGTGCTTACCGGAATACCCAATTGGATCTGCGCTCCTACAAGAAAGTGAAGATGTTCGCGCATGCCGAGTCCCGCGGCGCGGCGGACGACCTGGAGAACGGCGACCTGAATCTTTTCGTGCGACTGGGAACCGACCTGAGTCAGAACTACTACGAATACGAAATCCCGTTGGTCGTGACGCCATGGAATACGAGTGCCGTCGATGCCATCTGGCCGGAAGCTAACAACCTGGAGATAGACCTGGACAAATTGATCAGCGTAAAACTACAGCGTAACAACGCGCAGCTTTCCAATGCAAACATCACCCTGTTGACACCTTTCACCGTCTATGAAGGAGATCGAAAGATCACGGTTAAAGGATCTCCCAACCTTTCGAATATCCGTTCCATCATGATCGGCGTACGCAATCCGAAAGACACCAGCGGGACCGGCAAGAAGCTCTGTGCGGAAGTATGGGTGAACGAGATGCGCATGACGGACTTCGACGAAGCCGGCGGCTGGGCCGCAACCGCTCGCATCACAGCAAAACTGGCCGATCTAGGCAGTATGTCCTTGGTCGGAAACACAAACACTGCCGGCTGGAGGAGCATTGAAAAGAAGGTCAATGAACAGGACCGTTTCAATCGTAACTCCTACGACTTCTCGACGAATGTCGAGCTGGGTAAATTCCTCCCGGAAAAATCGGGCATCAAGCTGCCGATGTTCTTTTCCTACGGCGAATCATTCGTCAATCCGGAGTACAACCCGCTGGACCCGGATGTCCTGCTGACACGCGCGTTGGATGCGACGCCGACCAATGAAGTGCGTGATTCGCTGAAGCAACAGACACAGGACTACACCCAACGGAAGAGTATAAACTTCACGAACGTGCGGAAGACAAAAACGGGATCGGGCGCCAAGTCGCACATCTACGACGTGGAGAACCTGAACTTCACGTACATCTACAACGAACTTTATCAGCGTAACTACAACGTACAATACGGCCTTTCACGTAACACGCAGGGTGCTATAGCCTACAACTTCAATAACACCGCCAAACCGATCCAGCCCTTTGACAAAGCCAAGGGCAAGTTCATGAACTCCGGCTGGATGAAGCCATTGAAGGATTTCAACTTCAACCCGCTCCCGTCCGGATTGAACGCACGGATAGCGTTGGACCGTACGTATGCGGAAACCCAGCTTCGGAACAACAGCGGACTGGCATTCTCCATCGATCCCACATTCATCAAGACCTTTAACATGACCCGTACCTACGGCATGAACTGGGATCTGACCAAATCGCTCAAGCTGGACTTCAATTCCAATGCGAACGCGGTGATCGACGAACCGGCCGGTAAGATCGATACGCGCGAGGAGAAGGATTCCATCCAGGGAAACCTGATGCGGCTGGGACGACTGAACAACTACCGTCACACCTGGAACCTCACCTACAACCTGCCGCTTAGTAAGATCCCTTTGACCGACTGGATCAACGCGAACGTCCGTTACGGGGCTGATTTCGGATGGACCTCCTCCGGATTGTTCCGGGATACGGCTACTGGCGAAATCGGACCCAATCCGTTTGCGAATACCATCCAGAACTCCCAGACCATCCAGCTGAACGGTAATTTCACCTTCACGACGCTTTATAATAAAGTGCCCTTCCTGAAAAAAATAAGTCAGGGATCCAGACCGGCGGCCAAACCTGCTCCGAAACCGAAAACCCCTGCGGACAGTCTCAAAACCACGGCGCCTAAAAAAGAGAAGACCATCAGTCCTGTGGTCAAAGGAATCGGGAACTTCTTCATGATGGCTAAGTCAGGTTCAATCACGTACAGCCAGACGAACGGAACCTCCTTGCCGGGCTTCCGCGGAAAGCCGGAGTTCATGGGACAGGACTGGAACTATCTGGGGCAGGGCCCTGCTCCAAACCTCGGTTTCGTAGTAGGTAGCCAGGAAGACATCCGTCCGGATGCGGTCCGATACAAATGGATGACATTGGACACGACCCTTAACTCCACCTACTCGACGAATCACCTGGAGAACGTGAGCGGTCGTCTGACCTTGGAGCCGATCAAATCCTTCCGGCTCGAACTGACCGGCAACCGGAATTTCTCCTTGACCCACAGTGAGTTCTTCCGGGCGAATGCGGACGGAGTTTTCCAGACCTACAGTCCGACGGAATCAGGCAACTTCTCGATTTCCTATCTGACCTGGAGCACCCAATTCGTCAAAGACGACAAGACCTATTCCAACAGCAACTGGCTGAACTTCCTGGACTACCGTAGCCAGGCGTCTCAACTGCTCGCCTCCAAGAACCCCAATTATGTTTCAGGCAACGATACCGTGCCCGGCTACCGAAGCGGATACGGACAATCGCAGGGAGAAGTGTTGACCACTGCCTTCCTTTCCGCCTATTCCGGAAAAACACCATCTGAAAGGTTCACTAACCGGTTCCCATCGCTGCCCCGACCGAACTGGCGCGCCACGTATGACGGACTTTCTAAAATCCCCTTCTTCCAGAAGTTCCTGCAATCCTTCAGTCTTTCTCACGGATACCGCTCGGTATACAGTGTGAATTCCTTTACCCAGAACCTGCTGTACCAAGAGCGCGACGGAGCCTCTTTCAAGCGGGACACCAGCGGCAACTTCATACCGAAATATGACATCCAGCAGGTGACCATCTCTGAACAGCTGTCGCCCCTGATCGGGGTCGACATGACGTGGAAGAACAGCCTGCAGACGCGGTTTGAGATCCGTCGGGACCGGACGTTGACGCTGGCCTATTCCAACATCCAGATCACCGAAATCCGCGGCGTAGAATATGTGATCGGTTTCGGATACAAGATAAAGAAAGTGAAATTCCCCTTCCGTACCGGTGCCAAGCGAATCACAAGCGACCTCAGTCTAAGGGCCGATGTGAACATGCGTAATAATACGACTATCCTTCGTAAGGCGATCGAAGGAACGAATCAACCCAGTTCGGGAAGCCGCACGCTGGGATTGAAATTCTCAGCCGACTATCCTATCAACGAGCGCTTCAATCTGCGGGCCTTTTACGAGTATAACTCGAACAACCCATTCGTTTCCTCCAGTTATCCGACGGCCAACACCAATGCAGGAATCAGTGTCCGGTTCACGCTGGCCCAGTAGGACATCCTGAGCGCTTTTCCGGGTCGGTCGCCGCGGCTGTCTGCGAAGACGGCAATTCACCTCTCCGGGCACTTGCCGGTCCGTTTTCTTGTTTTCCCTCTTTTGTGTACGTTTGCACCATGAACTTCCCGGATCAACTCAAATACACCAAGGACCATGAATGGGTCAAGGTAGAAGGCACTGTCGCAATCATCGGCATCACTGATTTCGCTCAGGGCGAATTGGGCGACATCGTTTACGTAGACATCACGTCCGTAGGCGACACCCTTGACCGTGAAGCCGTTTTTGGAACCGTTGAAGCCGTTAAGACCGTCTCCGACCTATTCATGCCTGTCTCCGGAAAAGTCCTGGAAGTGAACCCCTCCCTGGAATCCACTCCGGATTCGGTCAACAAGGATCCCTACGGTCAGGGTTGGATGATCAAGGTAGAGATGAGCAACCCGGCTGAGGCCGGACAGCTATTGTCTGCTGCCGATTACAAAACGCTGGTGGGCGCCTGATTCCGATGAACCTGCGCGGCAACCATTGGATACCACCTGTGGTTTGGGCGCTGGTCGTCCTTTTGCTCTGCGGAATACCCGGTCAGCACATCCCCGAAATGTCCTTTTGGAGATGGTTGAGGTGGGATAAACTCACCCACCTCGTCCTCTTCGGAACACTGGGATTTCTCGTCCTGCGTGCTTCACGCATCTCTGCCGGCAAACGCCTGGGAGAGTTCACCGTCTGGACATGGGTCTCCCTGACGATCCTATACGGCGCTATAATCGAAATCCTTCAGCTTACGGTTTTCATCGACCGAAGCGGTGATGTACGTGATGCCGTGGCGAACGGCCTCGGTGCCGTGCTGGGGTTGGCGGTATTCCGGTACAGGTACCGACAAGATTATCAGAGCTGAGCCTGCAGCGATTTAGCGCTGATAACCTTTTTGCGTCCCGTTTGTTCTCAAACCATGGAACTTATTAAGAAAAGAATTGTCGTAGCGGTCACCGGTGCCAGCGGTTCCATCTATGCCAGCGTCCTGTTGGAGAAACTGCAGCTTCTCAGGGAACAGACCGATCGAATCGGCGTGGTCCTATCGGACAACGCAAAAGACGTTTGGGCTTACGAATTAGGCAACCGGTCTTTCGAAGAACTGCCGTTCGAGGTCTATGACAAAAAAGACTTCTTCGCTCCATTCGCCAGCGGATCCAGCCGCTTCGACACCATGATCATCTGCCCATGCTCCATGGGAACGCTTGGTCGCATCGCCGCAGGTATTTCAGACGATCTGATTACGCGCGCAGCGGATGTCGTATTGAAAGAACGGAGAAAGTTGATCCTGGTGCTTCGGGATACGCCACTATCCCTCATTCACATCAATAACATGAAGACAGTGGCAGAAGCCGGGGCGATTGTCTGCCCGGCCACACCGTCGTTTTATTCCCGGCCGAAGGACTTCCGGGAGCTCGCAGCGACCGTCGTGGACCGAGTCATCGACCTGGCAGGGCTGCGACAGGACAGTTACCGATGGTCAGAAAAGTGATAAGCTTTGTTGACTTAATTAAATTCTGATTCTTTCTTACAAATCGTACAATCTTCCGTTTTTTTCATCCCGGGGCGTGCGGGGGCCGACTATCTTGCCCGTCTTACAGTTTGATTTATGTTGATGTTCGATTACACGAAGCTCGTCCTGCAGAAGGTCAGTTTCGACCGGTCCCTGTTCAAGAAAGAACTTTCCAAATCCTTAAATGCGCTTCAACCGAGTGAACGGCAGTCGCTGAAGATCTGGTGCATCGCAACTTTCACGGCTTATACGGATATTGTGATAGAGGTGTTCAGGAAGTACTCTTCCTGAAAGAAAGATTCCGTTTCAGCCCGTCGAACCCTGTCCGCTTCAACGCAGACTTACCGAACACACGGCTGAAGGTTTCCTCCGTGATCTCCTTCCAATCCTTTTCGCTCCACGAAATCCAATCGGCGGACGGATCGAATCGCGGCTCCTTGTGAGGCTTCGAGAATCGGTTCCACGGACAGACCTCCTGACAGACATCGCAACCGAAGACCCAGTCGCCGAATTTTCCTTTCATTTCCTCCGGCAATTCCCCTTTCAATTCGATGGTAAAATATGAAATGCATTTGCTGCCATCGACGATATGCGGGCGGATGATCGCATCAGTGGGACAGGCATCGATACAACGCGTGCAGGTACCACAGTAGTCGCCAACCGGTAGATCCGGCTCGAGTTCCAGATCGATGATGAGTTCGGCCAGGAAGAAGAAGCTGCCCGAATGACGACTGATCAGGTTAGCATTCTTCCCTACCCATCCGAGGCCGCTCTTCGCTGCCCAGGCCTTCTCCAAGACCGGTGCCGAATCGACGAAGGCCCGGCCTTCGACAGGACCGATCCGCTCCCGGATGAACAACAAGAGCTCGTATAGCCGGTCCTTGACCACGAAGTGGTAGTCTTCGCCGTAGGCATAACTCGAGATCCTGGGACCCTCCGTATTGCCTGCCTGCGCTTTGGGAAAGTAGTTGTACGTCAAAGAGACCACTGACTTCGCTCCCGGCACTAATTTTCTGGGATCAAGACGCTCGTCGAAATGACGCTCCATGTATCCCATTTTCCCATGACGATTTCCGCTCAGCCACTGTTCGAGCCGGGGAGCCTCTTCTTCCAGAAATGTTGCATTCGAAACACCGCACGACAGGAATCCCAGGCGGGCGGCCTCCTCCTTGATGGAACGGGTAATGGAGATTCTTGAGCCGGACATCGACGCTCAACCGAAAAGGGTTCCTTCGTCCGCCTTGTAGGTTTTTCCCAGGTGTTTATAGGCGAATTCAGTCGCCTCCCTGCCTCTGGGTGTTCTTTTCAGATATCCTTCCTGGATCAGAAAAGGCTCATATACTTCCTCGATGGTACCTGCCTCCTCGCCTACGGCTGTCGCGACAGTCGTCAGTCCGACCGGACCACCTTTGAACTTCTCAATGATCACTTGAAGGATCCGGTTGTCCATTTCATCTAATCCGTGACGGTCCACATTCAAAGCGGACAATGCATATCGTGCAATCTCAAGGTCTATCTTTCCGTCTCCTTTTATCTGTGCGAAGTCGCGTACGCGCCTAAGCAAAGCATTAGCGATACGAGGTGTCCCTCTGCTTCTGCGGGCGATCTCAGATGCCGCCTCTTCATCGATCGGAACTTGCAGGATGGAAGCCGCACGTTTGACGATAGTGCCCAGCAATCGGGCATCATAATATTCAAGGCGGGAGGTTATTCCGAACCGCGCCCGTAACGGCGCTGTCAGAAGTCCGGAGCGAGTCGTAGCTCCGATCAGGGTGAACGGATTAAGTTTTATCTGGACAGAACGGGCGTTCGGACCTGATTCGATCATGATGTCGATACGATAGTCCTCCATCGCAGAATACAAGTACTCTTCCACGATCGGACTCAACCGGTGAATCTCATCGATGAATAGGACGTCGTTGGGCTCCAGGTTGGTCAATAAGCCCGCCAAGTCTCCCGGCTTGTCAAGTACAGGACCTGAGGTTGTGCGGATATTGACACCAAGTTCATTGGCGACAATGAATGCAAGGGTGGTCTTTCCGAGTCCGGGAGGACCGTGTAATAGAAGATGATCCAAGGCCTCGTCACGCATACGGGCCGCTTCAACGAAAATTCTAAGATTCTCCAGAATAGCTGATTGACCTGAGAAATCCTCAAAGGCCTGCGGCCGCAAGGCTTTTTCCAATTCCTTCTCGCCTGGAGAAAACGAAGAGCCGGAAGGGTCCAGATTCGGGTTCGACATGGTCATTAAAGATACATCAGGTTTCGGAGTGCAGTATACCTGAATCGTTTCTTTTATACCGGTATTCCACAACAGAGCAGAAGCGAATTCCCATGAAATAGACAGGCAAAAAAAGGAGGGGCACCCGCCGGATACCCCTCCTTTCGCAGTAAATAAAACTCCTTTATTCAACCACCAGACGCAAGGTCTCGGAATCTCCGGTGCTGCTTTGCAGGTTCAGGAGATAGATTCCTTTGGCCATACGGCTCAAGTCGATTTCCTGCATGTTAAGTCCGACGACGGAATTGATATCCGTTTCATAGACGGTCTTGCCAAGCAGATCTACAAGGCGCAGCGAGTAACGGATATCCGAGGAAGCGTTAAACTGTACGCTAACGCGACCATTGGTCGGGTTCGGGTAAGCAGTAAGTGCTGTAGCCTGGATTCCGCCGATATCATCACGACAGAGCAAGTTTACGCTGACGCTCTTACGGGAATTGTTTCCGTTACCGCACTGGTTGACTGCAACCACAGAGACCGTCACCGACGTAGCGGTGGCACTCGTGAAGGAGGCCGTACCTGTCGTGCTGCTGCCGGAGATGGTCGCGCCACCGGTGATACCCCAGACGTAACTGGTCGCACCGGTCACAGGAGCAATCGTGTAAGCGACACCGGTCTGTGACTTGCAGACACTGGATGCGCCACTGATCGTACCGGGAACGGCCGGACGGCTGGTAACCGCCAGGCAACGTGCAACACTGGATCCGCAACTATTGTTGGCTGTCACACATACACTTCCGTTGATCAATGAACTTGAAATGGAAACATTAATAGAGGTGCCGTTATTAGAAGTGATGGTCATTCCGGTCGGAACCGTCCAAGTGTAAGAGGTAGCACCCGTTACGGCTGCAATCGAATAGGTCGCTGTTGTCACCCCGGCCGCAGCGCAAAGGTTATTGGCAGGACCGGTTATTCCTCCCGGCTGAAGCGGACCGGAATACAATGTATAGCTCCGCGGGGTTGAACCGCAGGAATTGGTCGCAGTGATGGTCAATACACCGCCGGTCCAGTTGGCATGCGTTTTAACTATAGCCGTAGTTCCATTCTGAGTAAGGATCATGGCGTTTCCGGTAATGGACCACGTGTGACTGGTAGCACCATAAGCAGCAAGCACTGAATAGTTCTGGGTAGAATTGGGGCACAGATACAACGGTCCGTTCAACGACTGGGTAGTGGAAGGCAGACCGACGATGTTCTGGATGCGAGTGATAGAATTACCCATGCAGTTGCCGGCGTATACGGACAATTGTGCGTTGGTGAAACCGGCCGGAACATTCAGCTGGATGATGCGGGTTCCCTGACCGGAAATAATCGTAGCAGAAGAACCTGTCACAGCCCATGTGTAGCTTGTTGCATTGGCAACGGGTGATACAGAACAGGTGACGACAGTAGGTCCGCAGGTGGCACCGGAGAAGCTGATGACACCCGGCTGATTAGGCTTCATCGTGATGACCGAAATGCTGATACAGGATTGTGTTCCGGAACCGCAAGAATTCATCGGAGTCACACACAGGAATCCTCCGTTGTAGGAGCTTCCAAACGTAACGGTTATGCTATTCGAAGTCGATGAACCGGTAGCGCCGGCAGGCAGCACCCACGAATAAGCGGTTGCTCCGCTGACTGCTGCGATGCTGTAGGTCTGCGTAGTGCTGCGGCAGACCGCGGTTGCACCACTGACGGTTCCGGCTCCACCCGGAGCTCCACCGACACCGGAAACGGTAGCGGAAGCAGACTCCGTACAACCGTTCGCGTCGGTGATTGTCACCGAATACGAGCCAACTGCGAGCGAGGAGGCGGTTGAAGTCGTCTGGCCATCCGACCAGAGGTAGGTATACGGTGCATTACCACCTGAAGCGGAAACCGAAGCGGAACCGTCTGCCTGACCGCACGTAGCATCCTGCGTGCTGATGGAGCCTTGGACTTTGGAAGGCTCAGTAACAGTGACGCTGTTAGAAGAAACCGTGCAACCGTTGGCATCTGCTACCGTGTAGGACCAGTTACCGGCAGAAACCGTCTGTGCACCGTCGCCAATATAGGGTGCGGTTCCACCGGTCACGATGACCGTAACGGTGCCGTTACCGCCGAAACAGGAGATTGGCGTGGTCAATGTCGCGGTAGCCACAAGCGGAGTGCCCGTCACATCCCACTGGCAGGTGTTATTGTTGAAGGTAGCTGTCTCGTAACAGGCAATCGAAGGCTGCGCAGGCTGCGTACCGGTAACATCCCACTGGCAGGTAGAGCCGTTCCACGTTGCTGTCTCATAACAAGCAACAGAAGGCTGTGAAGGCTGCGTGCCCGTCACATCCCACTGGCAGGTGTTATTG
>JBJOMA010000227.1:0-3414 GCA_046052625.1 Bacteroidota bacterium | reverse complement strand
TCCAGAACGAGCTGACAGGCTTCGGGAATGGTCATGAAATACCTCGTTATGTCCGGATGGGTGACCGTCACCGGTCCTCCCTCTTCGATCTGTTTTTTGAAACGGGGGATGACGGAACCGTTCGAGTCCAACACGTTGCCGAACCTCGTCGTGATGAAGCGTGTTTTCGAAACCCGTCCCAAGGACTGACAATATATTTCGGCGATACGCTTGGTGGCACCCATGATGTTCGTAGGATTAACGGCTTTATCCGTCGAGACGAGCACGAACTTCTCTGCATTGAATTCATGTGCCAGGTCGGCTATGATACGTGTGCCATGAACATTGGTCAGGATCGCTTCCGACGGGTTCCTTTCCATGACAGGAACGTGTTTGTATGCAGCCGCATGGAAAATGACTTCCGGACGGAAATGGTCGAATACTCTGCGCATACGGTCTGACTGCCGTACATCGCCGATCACCGTTTCGAACCGGTCCGAGCGGAATTTTTCGTGGATCTGGAGTTCCAGGTCATAAGCGGCTGATTCGGCCTGATCGAGTGCAATGACTCTTCTGGGGTCGTAGTTGAGCAGTTGACGTACGATTTCTGAGCCGATGGAGCCTGCACCTCCGGTGACCAGGATTGTCTTACCCGTGAGTGCTTCACGGATAGAGTCTGTGTGGAGCAGGATCGGATCACGTTCCAGCAGGTCTTCAATCTTCAGATTCCGTATCTGGCTGAAACGGAGTTCGCCGTTCGTCCAACTGGAGACGGGAGGGACGTTAAGCACGTTCACCCGTTGTGCCGTGCAACGGTCGACCAGCTCCTGCCGTTTTGCGGATGAAAGCTGCTGTATGCTGATGATCACCTGAGCGACATCGTTGGCACGCAATAGGTCGTCAAGGTCATGGTCAGTATTATAGATTGTGATTCCTTCCAGCGTCTTTCCCTTTTTTACCGGATCATCATCGACAAATGCGATGACTTTGAAGCGGCTTCCCGCGTCGCGGTCAAGCGTCCGCTTGGTGATCGCTCCAGCTTCCCCGGCACCGTAAATGATCACCGAGCGTTTTCCTTTCGTCGGATTTATGATCTCCTGGTACATCAGCTTCACGAACGCTCGGAAAGACGCCAACGCGAAGACGGAGAAGACGGTATCGATGATCAGGATGGAAAACGGCACAAGGTAGAAACCCTTGATTAAATAACTTCCGATGTTCAAGGCTACGATCGCCAGAGAACCTACGGATATGCTGTAGAATATCCGGACTGCGTCTCGGCTGCCGGTGTAACGGATGATTCCCTTGTAGGATCCCGAAACAAGGAAACCGGTGATACGCACACCGATCAGCGTTGGAAGGGAGTAACGAAGGTGCGACAATTCAATATCGGGAACGTCGAAGTTGAACCGGACCTGGTAGGCGATAAGCAGCGAGAGGAGGCAGATGGCCGTATCAATGAGGAATACGATCCACCGCGGGGTGTTTCTTCTGAAAAGCAGCTCCTTGAGGGACGACATCGCGACTTCAAATATAGTCGATTTTGAAGGTTGTTTGTCCGCTTGGTTTATCTTTGTTTGCCGATGCGTGTCCTATTCCTGGTTCCGTACGCTTTTGACAAAGCGCCCAGTCAGCGGTTCCGTTTCGAACAGTACCTGTCCGGAATGGCTTCACGTGGATGGTCTTTCCGCATTTCACCCTTTCTGGATGAAGCGGCGTGGAATGTGCTGTATAAGGACGGGTATATGCTTCGTAAGGCGGCCGGTATTCTCAGGGGGTATCTGCGTCGCATCCTTGACCTGCTCGTGCTGTCCCGGTACGATGTCGTCTTCATCCATCGGGAGGCGAGTCCGTTCGGCCCGCCCTGGATCGAGTACCTTGTTGCACGCATTTTCCGAAAGCCGATCATCTTTGATTTTGATGATGCGATCTGGATTCCGAATGCTTCCGAATCCAACAGACAACTGACGCACCGTCTCAAGGATTTTTCCAATGCCTCAAAAATAATCTCGTGGTCATCGGTCGTCTCCTGCGGTAATACTTTCCTTGCAGAATACGCTAGCAGGTTCAATTCTTCAGTCGTATTGAATCCGACCACCATTGATACCGAAGACCGACATAATCTTATAGCGGCACATGATTCCGGAAAATTCGTCATAGGGTGGACCGGCTCGCATTCTACCGTACAGTTGCTTGAAATGCTGCTGCCGGTTTTTGTTCAACTTGAAGAAACACATGATTTCGAATTACATGTCATCTGCGATGTGCCGCCACGTTTCTCCCTGAAATCATTGAAGTTCGTTCCCTGGAGCAAGGAAGCGGAGGTCAGGGAGCTTGTCCGCTTCAATGCCGGTGTCATGCCGTTGGAAGACAGTGAATGGGCGCGCGGGAAATGTGGATTCAAGGCGTTACAGTACCTTTCGGTCGGAATACCTGCCGTTGTATCGGATGTGGGTGTCAATACGGAAATTGTCGATCAGGGTATCAATGGTTTCTTATGCCGTACTCCCGATGATTGGAAGAGCGCACTGGTCCGGCTGATGGACGACCGCCAATTATTGTTGAAAATGGCCGGTGCTGCGAGGAGCAAGGTGCTGGAAAAGTATTCCGTTCGCTCGAACAGTGACAATTTCCTGCGACTCTTCGAACTGGCTGCACATCGCTGAATTTTCGTACTTTTAGCCATTGGAACAATAAAAAACGCCTTAAATGGAAGTTGCTAGTGAGTTGAAATCCATCGCTTTGACCGATGTCCATGTATCGTTGGGTGCTAAAATGGTGCCTTTTGCCGGATACATGATGCCTGTTTCCTATGAAGGAATCAATGCCGAACACGAGACGGTACGGAACGGCGTGGGTGTTTTCGATGTGTCCCATATGGGTGAATTCATCCTGAAGGGTGAAAAGGCGATGGACCTGATCAACCGGCTTACCAGCAACGATGTCGCCAAACTGGTCGATGGACAGGTGCAATATTCCTGTATACCGAATGAAACCGGTGGAATCGTTGACGACCTGCTGGTCTACCGGATTGATGCCAAGAGTTACATGCTCGTTGTAAATGCATCGAATATCGAAAAGGATTGGGCGTGGTTCTCCGGCAGGAACATTGAAGACGTCGAGATGCACAACATTTCCGACAAGACCTCCCTGTTCGCCGTACAAGGTCCCAAAGCGGCTGAGGTGCTTCAGCCGTTGACTGACATTGATCTGGTCAACATGAAGTATTACACCTTCGCCAAAGGACGTTTCGCAGGATGTGAGAATGTGCTGATATCCGCTACCGGATATACCGGTGCCGGCGGCTTCGAAGTCTATGTTGAGAACAAGGACGCCTTGACCGTTTGGAACGCGATCTTCAATGCCGGCAAGTCGCAAGGCATCAAGCCGATCGGGCTCGGAGCACGTGATACGTTGCGCCTTGAAATGGGATTC
>JBJOMA010000226.1:0-2697 GCA_046052625.1 Bacteroidota bacterium | reverse complement strand
ATCCTGCCCGGATGTAGCACCTCGACGGTTTCTCCGTCGATCGTACGCAGTCGTGCTGCATCGATACGCTGATGCAACCACAGGTGATGAAGAAAGGCCTCTGTCATGATCTGCCTAAAGTAAAGGCAGCACCGTACGAGAAGGGTTCAATTAATGTGTCTTTCCAATAATGCAGCCATCTGATCACGGAGCTTTACCGCTTCCATGCGGGCTTTTTGCACGAAGTCGTCTCCGCCGGAGGCATACAAAATCTGCCGGGAAGAATTCACCAGCAATCCGCATCGCTCATTCATTCCGGCTGCACAAACAGCTTCCAGATCGCCGCCCTGTGCACCCACGCCGGGTACCAACAGGAAATGATCCGGCACGATCTTGCGGACGGCGCGGAACAGATCGGGGTGGGTGGCTCCGACAACGAACATCAGGTTATCGGTCGTGCCCCAGGAAGCGACTTTTCGTAAGACGGTCTCGAAGAGCGGGCGGGCGGAACCTGCATCCTCAACTGAAAGTAACTGAAAATCCTCGCTACCCTTGTTACTGGTGAGCGCGAGGACCACCGCCCATTTGTCCTGAAAGGACAAAAAAGGATTGACCGAATCCCTGCCCATATAAGGAGCTACCGTTACAGCGTCCGCCTGAAGTGACTGAAAAAATGCATCGGCGTACATGGCAGCCGTATTGCCGATATCTCCGCGCTTTGCATCGGCGATGACGAAGTGTTCCTTACCGATGTATTCAATGACACGGCGAAGCGCATCCCAACCCGCAGTCCCATGACATTCAAAGAAGGCCGTATTGGGCTTGTAAGAGACACACAGGTCGCGGGTGGCATCGATGATGGAGGCGCAGAAATTGAACAGCCGATCCGGATCGGCCTTGAACTTCAACGGCATTTTAAGGGGATCCGGATCCAGCCCGACACATAAGAAGGAGTTTCGCTCCATGATCCGGTTAAAAAGTCCCTGTGCGTTCATTCTGTAAAGATATGTTTCATGGTTGATTTCTGATTACTTTGCCGGAAATCATCCCCTCATGTCCACGAAAAAACTATCACTACTGGATTCCACAGCAATCATTGCGGGATCGATGATCGGGTCCGGAATCTTTATCGTATCAGCGGGTATTGCCAGAGACGTGAACGGTTCGCCCGGCTTATTGATCATGGCCTGGGTACTCACTGCGGTCATTACGGTTCTCGGAGCATTGAGCTACGGCGAGCTATCCGCCATGATGCCACGGGCGGGCGGGCAATATATTTATCTCAAGGAAGCATTCGGCCCGTTGCCGGGGTTCCTGTACGGCTGGGCGCTATTTTCTGTCATCCAGACGGGTACCATCGCCGCGGTGGCAGTAGCCTTTGCGAAATTCACCGGCGTTTTCCTTCCGGTCGTTTCACCCGACAACATCCTGCTCACGCTCGGACCGATTCACATCAACTCGCAACAGGTGCTCGCTGTCTGCATGGTGATCGGTCTGACGGTCTACAATTTCCGGGAATTGAAGTCCAGCGCATTCCTCCAAAACATCTTCACCATTACCAAGATCCTCGCCTTGCTGATGCTCATCCTGCTGGGACTCTGGTTCGGTTTCAACGGCCTTGGCGACACAGCGCATTTCTCCCCTGCCTTCCCGGACATCATGGACATGGCCACTATCGGTATCTTCGGCGCAGCCATGACCGGGGCACTGTTCTCTGCCGATGCATGGAACAACATCACGTACACTGCAGGAGAGGTGGACAGACCGCAACGAAATCTTCCGTTGTCGCTTTTCCTTGGCACCAGCAGCGTCCTGTTACTTTACATTCTCGCCAACCTCGCCTACGTATATGTATTGCCGATGGAGAAGATCCAGACGGCAGAAAACGACCGGGTTGCGACGCTGCTGATGCAGACCATTCTGGGCGACAGCGGCAAGCTCTTCATGGCCGCCATGATCATGATCTCCACCTTCGGCTGCCTGAACGGAATCATTTTCACTGCCGGAAGAGTCTACTACGCCATGGCTAACGATGGCTTCTTCTTCAAATCGGCCGCCAAGCTCAACAAGAATAAGGTTCCTGCCAACGCGCTCACGATGCAATGTGCTTGGGCGTGCCTGCTCTGCTTCTCCGGAACCTACGGCAGCCTGCTCGACTATATCATGTTCGTGGTCATGCTCTTCTATGCGTTGACCATCATCGGCCTCTTCGTGCTTCGTAAAAAGCGGCCGGATATGGAGCGTCCCTACAAAGCATTCGGTTATCCGGTACTTCCGGCCATTTATATCCTGCTCGCGTTATGGGTGGTGGGTGTGATGTTCCTGCACAAGATGGATTATTGCCTGTACGGGCTTATCATCGTAGGCGTCGGCATCCCGGTCTATTACCTCTTCAAACGGAATAATGCCAAGTCGGCAGGCTGATCAGTCATAGAGAAACAGAACAGATTTAAGAAGCCGTCTCATTCGGCGTGATACTAACGAGTCCGATTGGACTTGGAATTATCACTCAACGACAGCAATAAATAATCATACATTACTTTTAACGCAAGTCAATGACGATGAACTTGCGTATCTCGATCCTGTGTCTGCTACATTCGATTTCCCCAGATATCCCTTACTCCAAAGCCAGCTCTACGGACCTAAAGCTACTGGACAAGGTCAACTCGCCGCTGCTTCCACAGGATGGTTTACGGAAGAATGTTTCTAACACAATTG
>JBJOMA010000225.1:0-3983 GCA_046052625.1 Bacteroidota bacterium | reverse complement strand
TCTGCCGCTGTCCCACCTTGCAACTTCGCCGAAGAATCTTATTTTTGTAACATGTAAGTGTCGAGCTATTAGGCGCTTACGAACTCTCCCAATGAATGCGTTTTCTTTCCGTTTTCGTCTGCCTTTAGTATTCATAGGCTGGTTACTGACGGGGTTTTGCATCCCGATGTATGCCCAAATGACGGTAACGCCCTCCATCTCCCCTATACAGTGGGTCGGTCTGATGTCCGGACCGGGAGTGACCATCACGAATATTACGTATACCGGAGCACCGCAGGCGGCAGGACGGTTCCATTCCAACTCGCCCACTTTCGGAATCGCCCATGGAATCATGCTATCCACGGGAAACTGCTCAGTTTCAGTCGGACCTAATACATCGCCTAATGCTACGGACATGCTGAACATGCCCGGCGACCCTTCGCTTAACGGTCTTGCTAATGCCACTACATTCGATGCAGCAATCATTGAGTTCGATTTCACGCCGCAAAATGACACGGTACGGTTCCGCTACATATTCGCATCAGAAGAATATCCTGAATTCGTCTGTTCCCAGTTCAATGATGCATTCGCTTTCTTCATCAGCGGCCCGGGTTATGCGACACCCGTCAATATTGCCAAGATTCCGGGATCAGTCAATCCCGTTACCATCAACAATGTGAACGGCGGACAATGCGGAAGTGCCGGATCGGGTGCACCCTCTATCCTGACCAACTCGAACCTGTATGTAAACAATACCGGTGGAATCGTCACCGAAATGGACGGTTATACCGTACCCCTGTATGCGGTTGCATCCGTCATCCCTTGCCAGACATACCATCTTCGGATCAGTATCGCGGACGCTGGCGACCAACGGTACGAATCTTCCGTCTTCTTCGAAGAAGGCAGTCTGCGCTCCGCCCCCGTGGTGGATGCGGGTATGAACCGTCAGATCTGCCCCGGAGATACGGTGCACCTGGGTGGTCCTGTAGCGGTTGGATGGAACTATCAGTGGGTTCCCCCTACCGGGCTTAATTCGGCTTCCTCACCGAATCCTGTATTGACTTTGCCACCCGGATCCAATACGCCCTTGCTTTATACAGTAACAGCGACCAACGGGAGC
The DNA here is from genome assembly GCA_046052625.1 of Bacteroidota bacterium. GTDB lineage: Bacteria > Bacteroidota > Bacteroidia > AKYH767-A > 2013-40CM-41-45 > Pollutiaquabacter. The sequence goes on along the minus strand of JBJOMA010000225.1, from coordinate 2,884 downwards.
TGCGTATTACGCGACAGTGTCACGATTTTTACTGTTCCCGGCGTGACTGCTGCTGTCTCCGCCACATCGGCTTGTCTTGGTCAACCGGTGACCGTCGATTTGCAGGCGGCTCTTCCCTCGGGGGCAACCATGAACTGGGACTTCAACGGAGGCACGCTGCTTTCAGGTAGCGGAACCGGGCCATATTCGATCCTATATCCGGCCCCGGGCGATTACACCCCCTCGGTAACATTCTCGAATCTGCAATGCAGCGATACCGTTCCCCGCACTGCTACCGTATCCATCAACCCTTTACCTGTTGTTAATGCCATTGCTGATACCGTATGTATCGGTGACATCACGACATTCGATAATCTTTCTTCCATCAGTCTTGGGTCCATTGTCGCTTACCAATGGCAGTTCGGTGACGGCTCCTCCTCCGTAGCTCCGGAACCTGATCATCTTTATTTTTCATCCGGCAACTTCTCGGTCGGGCTTCGGGCAGTTTCCGACCACGGATGTCTGGACACCTTTCAATTCCAGGCCAAGGTGAACCCAAAGCCGGTGGCTGAATTCGCCGCTACTGACACCGCCGGTTGCCTTCCGCTTGTAACACAGTTAGCCGATCTTTCAGCTTATACGGGCAGTAGCGCAGCATCGGTTGTCTGGACGATTGATGGAACTCCGTCAGGCATGACAAGCATGACCCCCATTCAACTGGATCAGGAGGGTTCCTATGACGTAGGACTAATCATCACGGACCGTAACGGATGCGTGGACGACACCACCGTCAAGGATTATCTAGTGGTACGTCCGAATCCGACCGCAGCCTTCACTGTTTCGGACAGCATCGTTTCGGAATTCGAGCCCGTCGTTGATTTCACAAATCGATCCGTCGGTTCGAATCTTATTCAGTGGGATTTCGGCGACGGAAGTATCTCCTACGATACGGATCCACGGCACAGCTATTCCGAACCCATAGAATACATCGTCACACAATTAGTTTCGAACCAGTACGGTTGCAGGGATACGACAAGTTCAGTGATAAAAGTGGAGCCGCTTCAGTCCATTTACATCCCATCTGCATTCACACCAAACGCAGATAACCGCAACGACCACTTCAAGGCCGAAGGCCGTTACATTGATGAATATCGGCTTACCGTCTTCGACCGGTGGGGGAAAGCGATTTTTGTCGCCACCGAGCTTTCAGATTCCTGGGATGGAACTTTCATGGGCACCGCCTGTCAGCAAGATGTCTACGACTATCTGCTCGAATACACGACCAAGCATGAAGGTCCGGTCAAAAAGACCGGCAGGGTCACTTTGATCCGCTAGTTTAATTTCTTGTTAATAATCAATCAGAAACATAGCGGTCCGAAAGGGACTTACTATACTTTCAATCGTTACGGATGACCATCAACACACAGACTTCAATTACCATGAAAATAAACCGGAGGATCACTGCTTTCTGCCTGATGATTTTACTGATTTTTATCAGTTCGGCTTCGGTCGCCACATCGGATTTATTGTCTGCCTCATCCGATGAGGAGGAGAAAAGAAGCATACAGGAAAAAACGGGGCAATTGAGAAGCGCATTACTTGAGAGAGACAGTGTGATGCTATCAAAACTTTTGTCTGATGATTTGACGTATGGTCATACCAACGGTTGGACGCAGACGAAGGAGGAGTTCATCCATTCGGTGATGAGCGGTCAACAAGTTTACAATGCCATTACTTTAAAAAGCATTGCTATCCGGATGTACGGCATAACTGCCGTCGTGAATCTGGAGAGCAATGCCTCTCTGATTGTGGATGGAAAGCCCTTGGAGCTGGATATGGACATCCTGCTCATCTGGGTTCGTCGTGATGACAGTTGGGAACTGGTAGCACGGCAAAGCGTGAAGAACAGTTGAGCCGGTTCAAGGCTTGATTTTTTAATTTCAAGCACTTTTGCCGGACATCAATGCTTGCTTTCTGCAAAGGAGGCTGTAGAGGAACGTAGCCTATCCAGAATGCGACTCATTTCTGCATCCGGTTCGCTACCAACAGGCACAAGGTCAGCCGCATATTCCAGGGCATTCATCTGATTGCCATCTTTATAGGAAGCATCAGCCCCGTTGATCAGCAAAAGCTCTGTAAGGTCTGCAAGACCTTGACGAGCGGCCTCAATAAGCGGTGTTGACGAATCCTTTGACGGCAGATTGACATTCGCACCGAAAGCGATCAACAATGCAGCCAACTTATCGTCTCCCATTCGACAGGCGACTTGAAGGGGTGTAAATCCGTTCTCCGAAAAAATATTCAGGTCGGGATTGTCCTGCAGCTGCTTCTCGACCCGCTGGAAATCACGGGCAGCTATAGCCGAGAAAATATCTGCGGTCCTACCATAAAGAGTATTCGTTAAAAGCGTGAAAACGGATGCGAAGAACAATACTGTGTGTTTCATTGGTGTGTGTTTTTGACGGCGCGCCCTGTTTTTCAACGAATACTGTACGTTGATTCGCGTTCACCCCGCATATTCAATTATACGACCGTAAAAAAGCGACATTCGCCAAAAAAGCGCCAATCCTTACAACATCAGGACAAAAGGCGGAACCTTTTAAAGGGATAAAATGAAAATTCACGAAAAGAACATTTTTCTGAATAATTAAGAAAAATCATTATTTTTGCGCCCCGTTCAGCTAATGAACGGAACCGGACCCGTAGCTTAACTGGATAGAGCATCTGACTACGGATCAGAAGGTTAGGGGTTCGACTCCCTTCGGGTCCGCCACTGCCCGCCTCGACTTCAACTCAGGTTGAATTTCAGGCGGGCTTTTTGTTTAATAAAATGATTGTATTCAAGGTGGTTCGTCAGCAATCTTTAACGTAAAAAATGTGGCATGTTTATGTACTCAAAAGTAAA
>JBJOMA010000224.1:0-3779 GCA_046052625.1 Bacteroidota bacterium | reverse complement strand
CTTCGTCCCACTAAACAACCGTTCCGTAGCGGCGCTCATGAGCAAATCCGCCTTCATCGGCGGCAGCACGCTGTTCAGTAACGAGCTTTACCGTATCGGAGGACTGAGAAGTCTCCGCGGGTTCGACGAAGAATCGATATTCGCATCGGCCTACACGATCGCTACTGCCGAATACCGCTTCATCACCGAACAGAACTCCTATCTCTTCGGATTCTTCAATGCCGCCCGGTATCAAAACAGCTCACAGGGGGCCAGCCTCTCCGGAACACCTTGGGGCTTTGGCGCGGGGTATACGTTCCAGACCCGGCTCGGCATACTTTCGATCAGTTACGCATTAGGAAAACAGGGAGGTGACCCGCTTCTTGTGCGAAGCGGCAAGGTGCATTTCGGAGTGATCAATTATTTCTGATTCTCATCAGGAATCCCAACCGGAGGACAGGACATCGGCAAGGTGCATCACCTTCATCGGCTTGCCCTGAGCTTTAAGGAAACCTTGCAGGTGCATAAGACACGACTGGTCGGTGGAAACGATGAAATCCACACCGGTATCCTCCGCACGGATGATCTTCTGTTCTGCCATGCCGACAGCGATGGGTTCATATTTCACGGAAAATGTACCGCCGAAACCGCAACAGGAGTCGGTATCCTTCATTTCGACCAGCTCCAATCCTTTGACTTTTGCGAGCAGTTCCCGGGGCTCCCGGCGGATGCCGACTTCCCGCAGACCGGAACAGGAATCGTGGTAGGTGATCCGTGCGTCCAGGCGAGCGCCCAGATCGGTCACTTTCATCACATTCACCAGGAAATCGCTCAATTCGAAGATGTTCTTTTGAACGGATTTGTACTGGTTATGAAGGGTAGTCTTTGTAAAAATTTCGCCATAGTAATTTTTCACCATTCCAACACAAGATGCTGATGGTGAAACAATTATACGGTCTTTACTAAAGTCGTTTAGAAACTTCTCTCCGACCTCCTGACACTGGTCCCAGTAGCCGGCATTAAAGGCGGGCTGGCCGCAACAGGTCTGATCGGGGTTGTAATGGACTTTGCAGCCGACCTTTTCCAAAATGCGCACCATGTTCCAGGCCGTTTCGGGAAACAGCTGGTCGATGAAACAGGGGATGAAAACATCTACCTCCATGTCGGGTTCAGGATAGCGGCTCGAGTTGTTTTTGTTTGCCGACGCGAAGTAACAAAATCAGACCTATAATGAAAAAGGAAGCGATGAAGATGATGCTGTTCCGCATGCTGCCGGTCAGCTCGTTGACGTAGCCGAAAATGAAGGTACCGATGACGATACCGACCTTTTCGCAGACATCAAAGAAACTGAAGTAGGATGCATGATCACGGGTTGGCGGCAATAATTTGGAATAGGTAGAACGGGAAAGCGACTGGATACCGCCCATCACCAGTCCCACGCCGGCGGCGAGACCGATGAACATGGTCTGTTCATCGACTCCGAACCGCTTGTCACACATCCATGCACCGATACAGATGAACACCCATGCCACGATCGCTGTTGCAATCGCATTCAAATTACCCAGTCGCGCGGACAGGAAAGAATAGAGATAGGCTCCTCCGATAGCGACAAACTGTATGATGAGAATCACCGCGATCAGCACGGAGGAATCCAGGTGCAATTCACCCGCTCCGAACAAGGTGGCAACGTACATTACGGTCTGAACCCCCATGTTGTAGAAGAAGTAGGCGAAAAGAAACCTGCGGAGCCTTTCGGTATGCCGTAATTTCTCCCAGACCTGCTTCAGTTCCTTATAGCCATTGAAGAGGAATCTGCCGGCCCCTTCACGCACCTGTTCCCGCCCCTTCAGTCGACGGAAAGTGATCTGTGCAAAACCCAGCCACCAGATACCCACAAGCACGAATGCCAGTCGGAATGCAGGCCCCTTCCCAATACCGCCGTACCATTCAGGAAAGAGAACCATTGTAAGGCAGAATATGAGCAAAAGTGAACTGCCGATATACCCCATCGCGAAACCTCTGGCGCTTACCCGGTCTTGGTCTTCCGGAGTGGCTATTTCAGGCAGGAAGGCATTGTAAAAAACAATACTACCGGAAAAGCCGATTGCGGCAATCACGGAACCCAGTACTCCGACCCATAATGTATCTACTGATTCGAAGAAATAGAGGGAGGCGCAAGCAGTAGCACCCATGGTGCAGAAAAACATCATGAACGAACGTTTCCTTCCGGAGTAGTCGGCGATGGAGGAAAGCAGAGGATTCAGAAAGGCGATCACCAGGAAGGCGGCCGAGATGGCGTATGTCTGCAACGAGTCCGGGTTAAAATCCCTTCCAAGAAAACGTACCGAAGAACCGGAACCGTTTCCGGTCACTGCGCCGAAATAGATAGGAAACAGTGCAGAGGTGATGACGAGCGAATAGGCGGAGTTAGCCCAATCGTACATCGCCCATGCGGTAACTGTTTTCTTATCTGTCTGCATGAGTTACAAGGTAGCCAGTTTAGTCGACAGAACGACTTTATGCGAACCGGAAGGACTTGACGGTATCTACAAAGAAACGGACCTTCTCCTTTTCAATATCCGGATAAAGACCATGACCCAGGTTGGCGATATACCTGTCGGGTCCGAATGCCTGCAGCATACGATGCGTCTCCGATAGGATCGTATCGTGGGAGGCGTACAACAGGCATGGATCCATGTTTCCCTGCAAGGTTTTTCCCGAGCCGACCAGCCGGCGTGACTCTTCGATCTCCATGTTCCAGTCCAGACCGATCACACTGCACGGCAATTTCGCCATGGCGGCACGGGCGAAGAACGCACCCTTTGCAAAAACCGTGACCGGAACTTCGTGGACCTCTTCGCAGATGATACGGATGTACCGTAGTGCGAACTCATCGTATTGTGCCGGCGAAAGGAGTCCGGCCCAGGAGTCAAACAGCTGGACGATATCCGCTCCGCTGGCGATCTGTCCTTTGAGGTAGTTGATGGTGCTGCGGGTGATCTTTTCCAGCAGTCGGTGAGCCAGCGCCGGTTCCGTGTAAAGGAATTTCTTCGCTACGGAGAACGTCTTGCTCCCCTTCCCCTCCACCATATACGCAAGAATGGTCCACGGTGCACCGGCAAAACCGATCAGCGGGACGCGCCCGTCTAATTGCTTCTTCGTTACTTGAAGCGCCTTCATCACATAAGCGAGATCATCCGCTTCGGCGGTTTTCAAACGGTCGATATCCGCAGCGGTGCGCACCGTATTTTCGAAAGCAGGACCGCGCGCTTCGACGACTTCGTATGGCAGCCCCATCGCTTCGGGTATGACCAGTATATCGGAAAAGATGATGGCTGCATCAACACCCAGCAGATCTACCGGCTGGATCGTCACTTCTGCTGCCAACTCAGGAGTTTCGACCAGCTGCTTGAAACCGCCGACCTGAGCACGGACAGCCCGGTATTCAGGAAGCACCCTTCCTGCCTGACGCATCAGCCATACAGGCACACGTTCCGTCTTTTCCCCGCGAGCAGCACGCAGAATAAGATCATTTTTCAATTTCATGGCACGAAGGTAGGGAATTGGTGCTTGGTGGTTAGTGGTTGGTGATTAGTGGTTAGTGGTTAGTGGCTAGTGGTTAGTGGTTAGAAAAACGCAGGTTACCTTCTATTGACTTCTGACTACCGACTACCATCAGTCCTTGATGATTCTATAATTGCGATACTCTCCGATCCGCCAACCGGTAAGACGCTCCACGTATAATTTAAGGCTGGCTTTGAATGACAAGCGTTTGCGTGTCGGATCAAAATCGAACGTCC
>JBJOMA010000223.1:0-3995 GCA_046052625.1 Bacteroidota bacterium | reverse complement strand
CCGCTTGGGGATCACGCTGTTGGTCAGACCGCCCACCAGCGCATAGGCGAGTAACTGGTCTTTATGATAGACCGGCAGGATCGAGTCGAACGTACGCACCCAGTGCTCCTGCTCCGTTTCCAGATTGTGCAGCTGGTTCAGCTCGTCCAGTATCTTTCCGAGATCGATCTCCGCGAAAGACTTGTCAGTGCCGTACAGGAGCGCACACTTCCATTCCGGCTCCCGGATGAACAGGGCGAGCTTCTCTACTTTCAGTTGAGAACTGAGGACATGCTCGTAGACGTCCAGCAGCTGCTTGGTGGAGAAATCATAATTGATCGCCTTGGTGATCTGCAACAACCAATGCAATTGCAGCTTCTTGGCGCTTAATTCAGCAACCAGCGTGTCGGAAGAATCACCGACCGTATGAACACCTGTCTTTTGCGCTGTCGCTTTCATGACGATTTGGTCCGTTCAAAAAGATCTGACAATCTTTTTACGAGTGCGATTTCGCGCATCTTCTCCCTAGCCTCCACCGCCGGAGTACCCCAGTAGGTCTTCCCTCCTTCGATGGATTTGGTTACACCTGCCTTGCCGAGTACGATTGCATTGGCACCGATGGTCAGGTCCTTCTGGACACCGACCTGCCCCCAAAGGATCACATTGTCCTCGATCGTTACCACACCGGCCACACCGACCTGTGCTGCAATCAGGCAGTTCCGGCCTACAACCGTATCGTGGCCGATATGGATCATGTTATCCAATTTCGTCCCTTCACCGATCACCGTATCTCCCGAAACACCTTTGTCTATCGTGCAGTTGGCTCCGATTTCCACCCGGTCATGGATGACTACGCGACCGCAGGAATACATCTTATCATACCCCTCCGGACGACGCTTGAAATAGAACGCGTCGGCACCGATGACAGTATTGGAATGAATCACGACATCGTCGCCGATCACCGTATGATCGTACAGACTTACATTGGAATGGATGATACAGTTGCGACCGATACGTACATGATCTCCGACGAACACACCCGGCTGAAGAATAGTTCCTTCACCGATGGACGCATCCGGACTTATCGGTTGTGATGCAGGTGAAAATGTACGAAACGCACGGACAATCCGGATGTAAGCGGAGAAAGGGTCTTCAGCGTATAGCAGCGCTTTACCGGGCGGTGGAGAAACCTCTTTGTTGATGATGACGAAGGTAGCCGCCGATTGGAGGGCTTTGTCGTAATACTTAGGATGATCTACAAAAGTGATATCGCCGGGCTCGACCTTGTGGATTTCGTTGATTCCAATGACGGACAGATTACCATCGCCGATCACCCGTGTGCCGGTGAGTCCGGCCAGGGATTCAAGGGATTGAGGACGTTCAAATCTCATTCTTTTCAAATTTAACGGAATGCAAGGCTGCCTGAAGGGTAGCCGCCTGAAAGGTTTCAGTGCGTTTTCAACAGCAAACACGTGTAAAGAGGGGATTTCATGCGGGTTTACTTCGTAATTTCGAGGCCATGCGGATTGCGGTAAATACCCGGATGCTATTGGCCCACCGGTTGGAAGGCATCGGATACTTCTGCCTGGAGGCATTCAGCCGTATCACGCGTCTGCATCCGGAACATGAATTCACATTCATTTTCGACCGTCCGTTTGATCGTCGTTTCATCTTTGGAGAGAATACGACCGGCATTTCCGCCGGTCCGCCGGCGCGGCACCCCTTACTCTGGTACGTCTGGTACGAACATACCTTGCCGCGGCTCTTTCGAAAATTAAAACCGGATGTTTTCGTGTCGCCGGACGGATATCTTTCACTTAGCGCCAAGATTCCGACCCTTGCGGTGATCCACGACATCAACTTCGAACATTATCCGAAAGACCTGCCTTTCTCCACCCGCAGCTACTACCGCCATTTTTTTCCAAAGTATGCTCAAGCTGCAACGCGCATCGCCACCGTATCCGAATTCTCAAGAATCGACATCGCATCCCGTTACCGCGTGCCCGAATCCAAGATAGATGTAGTCTACAACGGTGTGAACGATGGATTTCAGCCGGCCAGCTCATCGGATGCTGCAGCCACGCGACAGCGGTGGACCGGGGGTCATCCCTACTTCCTTTTCATCGGCTCCATCCACCGACGGAAAAACATCGTTCATCTGCTCAAGGCGTACGATGAGTTCCGTAAAAACAATGATTCGCCACTACGATTGGTTTTTGCAGGTATCAAACGCTGGTGGACCGACGATATGGAGGAGGCATTGAACGGAATGACCTATAAGTCGGATGTGATATTCACCGGACGGCTGGAGGAAAATGAATTGCATGCGATTACCTCGGGTGCATTCGCCGTAACCTATGTCTCCAATTTCGAAGGCTTCGGAATACCCATCCTCGAAGGAATGCGTTCCGGTGTACCGGTCATCACATCGAATGTCACCAGCATGCCCGAAGTTGCGGGAAACGCCGCCCTACTCGTCAACCCCTTCGATATTGCTTCTATCTCGGAAGGAATGACCCGGCTCTGGCGTGACCCAAAACTTAGACAGCAACTTGTACTCGCGGGTCTTGAGCGCAGTTCCGCATTTTCATGGGACGCCACCGCGCGCACCTTATGGGAGAGTATCGAACGCACCGCTCATCATTGACTGAATGCTGAAAAGACGCTTCCAACAGACACTCCTGGAAGCCGGATGCGACGAAGCCGGCAGAGGATGCCTTGCCGGTCCCGTCTTCGCTGCCGCAGTCATCCTTCCCGAGGGATATCGTCACCCGAAACTGAACGATTCCAAACAGGTTTCCGCCAAGAACCGGCTGGAAGTCCGCGATCATATCCTGCAGCATGCGACAGCATGGAGCGTCGCATCGGTCGACGTGGAAGAGATCGACTCGATCAATATCCTGAACGCCTCCCTGCTTGCCATGCACAAGGCGGTAGCCGGACTAAAGGTATCGCCTGAACTTCTTTTGATCGACGGCAACCGTTTCAAGCCTTATCCGTCCATTCCGCACCACTGCATCATCGGCGGTGACGGAAAGTACCTTTCCATCGCAGCGGCCTCCATACTCGCAAAAACCTATCGAGATGAATTCATGGAAGGCATCGACCGTGATTACCCGATGTACGGCTGGTCACGTAACAAAGGGTACGGCACTGCCGACCACCGCAAGGCTATTGAAAAACACGGCGCCTGCATTTGGCACCGAAAAAGCTTCCGCTTGCTGCCTGACCAATTACAGCTGCCGATCTGAAGCGTACGCTTCAAAGAATCATTTTACGGAAAAATAAGGACTCGTATCGTCCGATACGGCCGAACGTTGCAGCCAATAATCGCGGGTGACGACACGGCCGTCAGCCGTACGTAACAGCCGACCGAAAACGGCATTGGTGGAATTGAACATTACATCCGACACACCGACCGTAAATGCCACCGGAACTACCGGCGGGACAGTCGCTTCCTCCCCTTCGGCAGGAGCAGGCGCTGATTTAGGAGGAGCAGCCGCAGCGACTATGACCGCATAGCCGTTCAGCGAAAGAAGCGCACGCAGGAACTCAGCGCGCTCCGCTGAAACATTCTTCTCGACAACCGCGCATTTCACGCCGTCTAATTCTTCGCAGGTATGGTGTTGGTTGATGGCCATTTCAAGGCTGATTGATGATGAATGAAATCACAGTCCGAAGCTGAGCGAACGGATCCATTCGTAAGCAGGACTGTAAAAACCGACTGCAAGTATACCGATCAGGCAGATGAACAAGGCGATCCGGGCAGATGCTACAGGCTGCAGGCGGATCATCGGCTCATCTGTTTTCTCCATGAACATGGCCCTGATCACCCGTAAATAATAGTAGAGGGAGACAATCATGTTCAGGGCGGCGATCACCAGCACCGGTGTATTCCATTTTCCTGCACCGGCGGTGAGAAGGAAGAATTTTCCGAAGAAACCTGCCGTCGGAGGTATTCCGGCCAGCGAAAAAAGCGCCAGCGCCAACGACCAGGCAAGAAACGGATTAGCTGA
>JBJOMA010000222.1:0-4518 GCA_046052625.1 Bacteroidota bacterium | reverse complement strand
CCCGTCACACTGAATCACCTGCGCTTTGAAATGCATCCGGGGTCTTTTTTCCAGACCAACACCGCACAGACCGAACAGCTCTACCGCACGGCCATCGACTGGTGCGGACTGACCGGAAATGAGACCGTATTCGACCTCTACAGCGGCACCGGCACAATCGCTTTAAGCGCTGCGCGATCTGCAGGCCGCGTACTTGGAATCGAATTTGTCGCTGAAGCGACCGCTCAAGCGAAAAAGAATGCGACTGCGAACGGGATCCTGAACGCCGACTTCATCGCAGGCGACCTGAAGGATATCATCAACAGCGAGGCCATTGCACCTTTCGGAAAACCGGACGTGATCATCACCGACCCGCCGCGTTCCGGCCATCACCGTGAGGTGAACCAGGCGCTGCTAAAGCTGCTGCCGGAAAGGATCGTTTATATCAGCTGCAATCCGGTCACGCAGGAACGGGACGTACGCATCCTCTCAGGAAGTTACAGGCTGGAGAAAGTCCAACCCTTCGACATGTTCCCGCATACGTTGCACGTGGAGAATGTGGCGTTGCTGGTAAGGGCGAGGTAATTTGCAGGAGAAGGCAATCGTATGCAGGACAAACTTCAGACGATCAGAAGAGAAGTTGAATAATCCTCGTCAAACCTGTATGCACCTTCCCGCATTCGCGAGTAGCCATCCCAATCAGCCGGTCAGAAGCCTAACTCTAAACCAACATTCAATCCGAAACTTCCGAAGGGCAGATAATTTTTCAATTCGGTGTCGGGGTTGGTGTTGTAGAAATTATCGGAATACGTGATTGTAGGACGAAGGGGTCCGCCGTCCGAATTTGAAATATTCTCGTATTTCTCCGGAGCCCATGTCTGGTTGATGAGCGTCAACTCGGTGTTCATTTTCAAACGTTCCGTAAGTGTTATGCCGATACCGAAAGCACCGTACCATCCGCCGGTGGCTCCTCCATAAGCTTCAAATTCCTTTATTTCGGTGGCATTAGGATTAGTATCGGTCACCTCATCGTATAACTTGGGATCGACACCGAGCACAAGGCCGAAACGCCCGTATGCCGAAAGGTTTTTACCGACCTCGGTGACGACTTTTATTCCCGGCATTATCCTGAACATCGTAGCACGCGAGACATAGGTTTGTTCCTGAACGGAACTGGAATTATCGGTACTGACAAATTCTCTGCCCATCAGGTAACTGAATCCTACGTCCGCACCCAGATTTTCGGAAAACATGAAAACAAGGCCTACGCCGAGATTGATTCCCTGACCGAAAGAACCGTTGATATTCGTCCCGGAAGTGGGTGTGAAATTCTGTCCAACCACCTGCTTGCCGGCACCCAGTGCATATCCAATATTCACCGATGCGCTGATACCCTGCGCTTGAGCGCCTGCAGACAATGCCACAAACAAAAGAAATGAAATGAGTTTTTTCATGCTTTAGCCGTCATTTAAACATCAAAGGGTGAATTGATCCGAAATTCCATGAGAGTCAATCTCAGGGGTAATTTTACCCATTATTCAACTTTAATCGAGAGCATCCGGTACATTAATTACGAACCTGTCAGGCCGCAAACGATCAATCGATTACATCGTCATAATAAAAAGTTCCTACCTCTCTTAGCTGCCAACGTGCTCCTGAATACACGTAGCATGTTGAATTTCAATGTTTAATATGTATTTCCGAAGGCAATAAGCCGTTTGCCAAATCCTGCTAACCGCTTGACAACGACCCGTTAATGACTATCTTTGCATTGTCGTTGGTTGAAGTTCAACGCATTCTATCAATGAATGCTGCTTGGGGAAGCGGAATAACAGCCGAAAATGACAAGAAACACACGCCGCACGGCCGGTTCTGACAGACCGGTTCAGCGGCGTTCGTTGTCCTTAGACTGCTATCAATGTCCATAAAACTCAAGAATTACGCACTCGGTCAATGGATCGAGGGTGCCGGTCAGGGGGCTTCTTTGTTCCATGCGGTTACCGGGGAGGAGATTTACCGCGCCACCAGTGAAGGACTTGATTTCGCTGCCATGCTGCAGTATGGCCGGACCATAGGAGGTCCGAAGCTGCGGAAGATGTCGTTCCACGACCGTGCACGGATGCTGAAGGCGCTGGGGCTTCATCTGAATGAGAAGAAAAAAGAATTCTACGCCGTGTCAGCGGCTACCGGAGCCACGAAAGGCGACTCGTGGATTGATATTGACGGCGGCATTGGCACCATGTTGGTGTTCGCTTCCAAAGGACGCCGCGAATTACCGGACCAGCCGTTTCTGGTGGACGGCAACATGGAAATGATCTCCAAGACCGGCACCTTCGTTGGTCACCACATCTGTGTTCCGATGGAAGGTGTAGCGGTACATATTAACGCCTTCAACTTCCCGGTATGGGGCATGTTGGAGAAGATTGCCGTCAACCTGCTTGCCGGTGTACCGGCCATCGTAAAACCGGCAACAGCCACCTCCTACCTGACCGAGTATGTCGTCCGGGAAATCATCCATTCGGGCATACTTCCGGAAGGCGCTTTGCAGCTGGTTTGCGGCGGTGTAGGAGACCTCTTCGAACATCTGACCTGCCAGGATATTGTCACGTTCACCGGTTCTGCCACGACCGGCAAGATGCTGAAGCGTCACCCGGTGATCGTAGAAAACTCCATCCGCTTCAACATGGAAGCGGACTCTTTGAACTGTTGCATCCTGGGACCTGATGCGGAACCGGGAACCGACGAGTTCAACCTGTTCATCAAAGAAGTATCGAGGGAGATGACGGTGAAGGCCGGGCAGAAATGTACCGCCATCCGTCGCACGATCGTCCCCGAGCATCTGACACAAGCCGTCATCGCGGCATTGAGCGAACGTCTCAAAGGAACCACCATCGGCGATCCGTCAGTGGAGGGCGTACGGATGGGACCTTTGGCGAGCCTTGGACAGGTGAAAGACGTAAAAGAAAAAGTTCAGCAGCTGATGAGCGGCTGCGAGATGGTCTACGGAGATCTTGAACAGGTGGATGTCGTCGGTGCCGACAGCAAGCGCGGCGCCTTCATCTCCTCGATGCTGCTCTATTGCCGAGATCCGTTCAAGACGATGGGTCCGCACGAAATCGAAGCCTTCGGACCGGTCAGTACGGTGATGCCGTACAAGACAGCCGATGAAGCGGCCGAGCTCGCCAAGATGGGCAAAGGAAGTCTGGTCGGATCGGTTATCACGAACGACAACCATTTCGCCAAAACCGTCGTATTAGGTTCCGCCTGTATGCACGGACGTATGCTTGTCATCAACCGCCACTGCGCCCAGGAGTCGACCGGACACGGTTCTCCCCTCGCCCACCTGGTACACGGCGGACCCGGACGTGCCGGAGGTGGAGAAGAAATGGGAGGTGTCCGTGGCGTACACCACTATATGCAACGGACCGCGTTGCAAGGTTCACCGACCGTACTGACACACATTCTTGACCAGTACTTGCCTGGTGCAGAGGTGAAGGAGGATGTCATTCATCCTTTCCGTAAATATTTCGAAGAGATCAAGGTGGGCGACACGTTGTTCACCCACAAGCGTACCGTCACCGAAGCGGACATCGTGAATTTCGCCGGCATCAGCGGCGACTATTTCTATGCGCATACGGATGAGACCTCTCTTGAAGGCTCCATCTTCGAACGGCGGGTGGCACACGGATACTTCCTGATTTCAGCAGCCGCCGGTCTGTTCGTCGATCCGAAGAAGGGTCCCGTGCTGGCGAATTACGGCCTGGACAACCTTCGTTTCATACAACCGGTATATGTGGGCGATACCATACAGGTGCAACTGACCTGCATGCGCAAAACCATGAAGGACCGTCGGGAAGGCCAGATTCCGCAAGGGGTGGTGGAATGGTACGTAGAGGTGATTAACCAGCGAGGAGAAAAAGTGGCGATCGAAACAGTATTGACGCTGGTGGCGTGTAAGGAGTAAGTTAATGCAGAATGCAGAATTAAGAACGCAGAATCAAGAGGAAATTTAAAACATCAAGAAAGGAATTTGGTAATATAATCCTGATTTCTTTCAATAATATACCATCAAACAATAACCCACCCGATGCTTTACGACACGCTCAACCGGTTTGAAAAGAAATTCGCGCACCTGAAAAAGAAAGGCCTGCGCATCAACGGCTTGAAGATGATCGACCCCAAGCGGAAGAAACACGTCATCGACGTGAGCCGTCCGCTGGTGTTTGACACACGCGAGCTGCCAAAATCCTTCGAAGGGTTGGATGTCAAGGCTGTCATCCACGGCGACCTGCCTACGGAGTTCAGTGTCGACCGCACCCTGCCGGACTGGACCAAGAAGCAGTACATCTGGGCGCCGGAACGCTTCGAGCTTTTCGTTGACCGTTGCTGCGACGACATCCGTAAGAAACTAGGCGACCCGAAGATGTCGCGGGAAGATATGCTCTCCGCATTGGCATTCGGCGACTTCAAGGCTCACCAAGAGAAAACCTCTGCCCTGATCAAAGAAGGAAAGCTGCCCAGTTTCGTCAAGAACTGATA
>JBJOMA010000221.1:0-3538 GCA_046052625.1 Bacteroidota bacterium | reverse complement strand
CATACAGTCTGTCGACAGTAGCTATTTTTTCACGGGCATGTTTACGGGAAACGTATCCTTCGGTGCTGTACAGCTCACGTGTAACTCGTTTTTCGGAACCTATGTCGCTGCATTGGACCTTTATGGCTCTCCGCTTTGGGCAGTAAAAGCGGATGCCGGTGCCAACGACTTTTCCAGGGGATTCGGAATCGACAGGGACCAGCAGGGAAATGTGTACGTCAACGGTTATTTTTCCGGAACACTGCGCATAGGAGCAACCACGCTTGTCGCCACCGGTGGTCAGTACGATATCGACGCGTTCCTGTTTAAGTTGACTCCTGCCGGAAGTCTCGTCTGGGCCAGGAAGGACGGTGGTGACGGTACTGACGAGGCGCAGGATATGTGCATCAATGCCGCAGGAGAAATCGTCTCTGTCGGCTTTTTCGCCGACTCGGCCCGATTTTCACCCTTCACGATTTCATCTGCCGGACTTTCCGACCTCTTCATCGCCCGGTACGACACGGCTGGCAACGTAATCGCCGTGAACGGATACGGCGGTACCGGTAACGAATATGGATATGGCATAACCGGCGATGCAGTCGGAAATCTTTTCACGACGGGTGTATTCACCGGATCTGCTCTTTTAGGCACCTATTCGTTTACGACGGCCGGCGGTAACGATGCTTTCATTGCCGCTTTCGGACCATCCGCTTCGGGAGTTCAGGAGGTCGGTTCCGGAGGGATGCTCTTCGTATATCCTAATCCGGTGCACCACCGACTTTACCTGGAATCCCGCTTGGTTTCAGTCCTGTCGAAGGATGCGGAGCTCCGAATTACGGATATGACCGGACGTACGGTGTTGTCACGCGATATGTCGGACGGCGCTACGGATATCGATGTTTCAATGTTGACACCCGGAGCCTACATTGTCAGATGGATCTCGTACGGAGATTCTTATGCCTGCCGGGTGGTCGTTCAATGAAACGGGACTCGGCTGAAAAGCCTGCTGGTGTAATCCCTTACATTGCCGAGGATGCCTGCTATTATCAGGCGAAAAGCAGAAGGATGTGGAGGATTTGATACCCTGTTTTTTGATTCCTACCGATGATGATATTTTTCTTTTGTCTTGATTGACAATGTCATTCTTTTCCGCTGAACACTCGATCCAGCACCCGGCGTGTCTTTTCGCCCGGAATGAAACGCCGGACATAATTGATCCGGATGTTTCCGGTGTTGATGGATACGCTCAGGTTTTTCTTCGAGTCGATGTTGACCCTGCTGTTCGTGAAGGTCAAGCTGAAAGCGTTCCGGTCTGAATTGTAACCGGCAAAAAGCCGTAGCATCGAATTCGGATTGAAACCGTAGGCGTATGCCTTACGCCCCGGCCCGCTGAACTCGGTCATGGAATAATCCGCGGCTACGGTGAGCGATCCGGTAATGAAAAAATGACGCGCGATAACGAGGGTATAGGCATAGCCAATATTGGGACCTATCTCGTAAAATCGGATGGAATTGATTTCCGGTCTGTCGGACTGGAAATCAAGGGTCGGAAAGATGCTGCTGTCCGCTCTTGTCTGTCCGAGGAAGAATTCACTTCCGATCAGTAACGTTCCCGCTGAACGCTGTTGCCATTCGTTTTGCAGAAAAGAGGAGCGGAAGGAGTAGCGGCTGTGGTTGAAGACGTACTGGTACGAACCGCCGAATTCACGTAGCTTAATGTCAGGGCGCACATAATAGTTACCGTCCGGGCGTCCCAGTCCTTTCGGTACAAGATACATTCCCTTGTAGAATTGACCGAAGAGATCCAGATTCGATTTCCTGCCGTAGAAATGTGCCTGCAGATCGAGATATTCAGTCTCGCCGCGTCCGCGGTCCGGGTTCAAAAACGGAAAGCCGTAGGCCAGGTTGAGTGTGAAGAAACGGTAGGTCGCTCCGATACCCATGTTAAGTGTGGTGTTCGGCTTATAGTCCAGCTCTGTCGTCACGGACGGGTCTCTGACAAGTATGCTCGTGTACTTACGACTGAAATAGAATCTGCCAGTCACTAAATCCTCATAGGTCTTGTAGTACGAGCTGTCAGAACCGGCAGCAGCAACGTCCGCATTCAAACATGCGACCGAAAACAATAATAGGAAGAAACTGAACCCTCTCATTTTTTTATGGATAGCGCTGACCCCCGGATGTCGGTTGCAATGATTTCCTGATTGTCAGCGCCATCCTGTTATTTTCTTGCCACCAAGACAAGATTCAAATACACGCGGGGTTAGAAGGAGACCGTCAGACCGCCGATACCGCCGAATTGGGTGATACTGGAGTATCCGTTCGCAGAGACGCCGGAACCGCCCGATCCGACGAACGCGGTGGCTCCGAAGGACTGTATGGGAATGTAAAGCTGCGGTTGAAGTTTAAGTCCGATACGGTCTGTGATATGCAGGTTCACTCCTCCCTTAAGCGCGATGGCGAATTTCTCGACCGCAGCCAAATTCAATGTCTGCGGAGTGAATACGACCATGCCGGCGCTCAAGCCGCCATAGGCGGTAACGCGGTCGTTCAAGGACTTCATCCGGTTCAGTCCCAGCATGAAGTATTCAATGTCTACGTCTCCTTTTACATAGGCGTCGAAGATGTCGTTTCCGAGAATCTCATAATAATAGGCCTGGGCATTCGTGATCTGCCGCTGCCAGGTGAGTTCGATTTCAACCCGCGGATCTTTGACCATGCTCAGGGAAAAACCGTAATTGCCTCCTTCATCCAGATGGACGGATCCGCCATTATATAGCTGGAAGGTTTCTTCGAAGAAGTATCCTCCGAAAACCGTCAGGTTGAATTTCGTATCCCGAGCTCCTTTGTCCTTCGATGCAGGCGGCGGACCTCCTGTCACATATACGGGTTGTTGAGCTTTTGCGAAGGAAGAGATTCCGACTACGAGCAGAAAAGATGCAATGGCTTTTTTCATATTTTTTGGTTTTGGTGTTTGTGATCAGTTTTGTTAAGTTGTTGTTTGAATAACGTGGTATCCGTCACCGGCAGGGCTTTTACGCGAACGTATTGTGACGTTGGGCACTGGAAAACAAACCGTAGCGCTATGCGTACTTGTTCCTTGTCGTTTTCAGGCTTGCGCTTCTGCAGCTGTCTGTCTTAAAGTAATTCGGAATGTACTAGTCATTAGCAGGAGTTTTTATCGTCTGAGACCACCACCACCCATTCCGGGTCTTGCCATTCCTCCACCGCCACCACCACGGTTGAAATTATTGAAGTTGTTGGTGCGCATTTCACCGCGGTCCTGTCCGAACTGTTGACGGTTGAGGTTGCTTCTGTCCATATCCGGCAGCTGTCTTCCCCCGCCTGCATTATTGTTCATGTTTTTCCAATCACCACCTTCGTTACGGAATACGTTTCCGTTACGGTCAGAGACGACGTTGTTTTTCATCTGATCGGTTGAATTCGGAACTTTGAAGTCGCCGCCTGAAGGACGATTGAAGCCACCACCGTTGTTATCGGGGCGACTCAGTCCGCCGCCCGAGGGTCTGCCTGCTCCGTCTTTTCCCGGAAAATTATT
>JBJOMA010000220.1:0-6558 GCA_046052625.1 Bacteroidota bacterium | reverse complement strand
GCTCCTGTTTGTGGTTACTGCTTCGGCGCCCTATGCGCTTGAGCCCTTTACATGGGATTTTCCTTTGCTCGGAACCGTTTCCTACAAAGGGTTCTTCGATCCCTCCAAAGCCGGCCGTCTATCGGAAGAATTGCAGCAGCGCGGTTTTGATGTCTACGATTATGAAGTGGGCGCCTGGAGCACCCTGGGGTGGTTTCCGGATCCGATCCTTTCAGGAATGCTGTGGCGTGACGAAGGTCGGCTGGCGGAGCTAATTCTGCATGAACTCACGCATGCTACTGTCTACCTGAAAAGCAATGTGGATTTGAACGAGAACCTGGCTTCCTTCGTCGGAGAACAGGGGGCGATCAGGTATTTAACACATACGTACGGACCTGCGTCACCTCAAGTACAGAACTATTTGGCGCGACTGTCGGACGATGACCGGTTGACACGTCACCTGGTGCGTGGTGCAGGTCTTCTTGATTCTTTGTATTCATCACCGGTTTTCCGGGTATCCGGTACGCTGCGTTCAAAAATGAAAAAACGGACCATCGATGGAATTGTCGCAGCGCTTGATACCGTTTCCTTCGACCATCCGGAAAGATTCAGACGGGCGTTCAGCGGTCGTGAATGGAACAATGCCCATTTTCTGAGTTATTTGCGTTACGATGCAAGAAAGGATTCCTTGAAGGAAGTGATGAAGCGCGAATATGACGGGGACTTGAGAGAGATGGTTTTAGATCTGGGCAGGCGGTAGTGGGTTGTGGGTAGTTGTTAGTGGTTGCTGGTTCCAAGATGCAAGTTCCAAGTTCCGGGTTTTCTAAGTTAATCGTGCGTGCCTCGTATTCCGTAGCATGCATCCCGCAATCCGCCTCCGGTGGACATGCCTGAAAATCGGAACTTGCGACTCGGAACTTGTAACTCGCACCTAAATCTTTTTCTCATAAATCCTGTACCGCTTGTACACCGCTCCGCCGATCCGTTCGACTTCAGCCCGCATACGCTGATTCGTCTCAAGGATCAGGTGGCTGTCCATATGCGTGAAGCCGTTTGCTCTAACGTCGCGCAATAATTCGGTCGCCAACATGGTGGTGATGCCTTTTCCTTGCAGATCCGGCAGCACGGCTCCGAGTAGCAGGTTAAGCTGTTTCGTTTTCTTCATGGACGCAAAAACCTTCAGGAAGCCGAACGGGAACAGCCGTCCACGCGCTTGCTGCAAACCTTTACTGAAGTCCGGAACTGCAATGACGAATGCCACCGGGCGGTCCAGCTCGTCCAGCACCATCTTCACGAATTTCGGGTTCAGGATCGGCAGGTATTGCGCTTCCAGTTTGTTCATTTCCGATTCGGATAACGGCACGAAACCGTAAATGTCCCTGTACGTCTCGTTGATCAGTCGGAAGACCGGTTTGACATACGGTTTCAACGATCTTCGGGAAGTGAAGCTGACCGGTCGCAGGTTGTTCCTGCTGCGGATCCGTTCGGCGATACGGAAATAGATTTCGGGCAGAGCATCCGGTACCGGTACGCGGTAAACGACACAGTCGACGAATTTGCCATAGCCTTCCTGCACCACAAGTGACTCCAGAAAAGGGGCGTTTGTCGCGGTAGCGATTACGGGCAGCTGATCGAAGCCTTCTACCTGTACTCCCTCCGGATCCTTATCGGAAAAACCGAACGGGCCGATGATCTTGTTCATCCCGTTCTCCCTCGCCCAGGTCTCGGCTTGCTTTAATAGCCGATGGGCAACTTCGCGGTCGTTGATGCATTCCAATGCAAAGAAGCGTGCGGACTTTTCCTGCTTACGATTGTTATATTCATCGTGGATGATTCCCATGATCCGACCGGCTAGCTGACCGTCCTTGAATGCCAGCCACTTTTCAGTACGTGCGACCGAGCAGGCCGGATTTTTTATTTCGGAAAACAGGAGTCGCTCGTCTGCCCAGATCGGAGGTACCCAGTTCTTCCGGCCGTTGGGAACCAGTTCGGCAAAATGTACGAACGTCCGGAACTCTTTTCGGGTGACGACAGGTTGAATCGTAACAGCCATAAAATGAAGAATAGGGGGGCCTTGGGAAAGCGGATTTGGGTACCGTTCAGCTAAAATATATGAAATAGGCCGAAAACGCTTTGGTTTTTCGCTGTTTCCACAGCTTGCTCTCCTGAGCACCATAACCCCTGCTTCCCGCCGATTGTTATCTTTGTCAAGCCCAATTTTACGCTGAAAATGCAACAAGTCACCCCCTACAAACCGGCCCACAAAATCAGGATCGTTACAGCCGCTTCGCTGTTCGACGGTCACGACGCTGCCATCAACATCATGCGCCGGATCATCCAGTCAAGCGGTGCAGAGGTGATTCACCTCGGGCATGACCGGTCGGTGGAAGAGGTGGTCAACTGTGCCATACAGGAAGACGTGCAGGCCATCGCCATGACCAGCTATCAGGGCGGTCACATGGAGTATTTCAAATATATGTACGATCTGTTGAAGGAGCGTGGATGCGGACATATACGCATCTTCGGCGGTGGCGGCGGTGTCATTCTCCCAAGTGAAATCGAGGAGCTTCATAATTATGGAATCACACGGATCTACTCACCGGACGACGGCCGCGCGATGGGTCTCCAGGGCATGATCAATGACCTGCTGATCAAGTCCGACTTTTCGACGGTAGTACATCTGAACGGTGAAGCAAAGAAATTATCGCAGCGTGACCCGCGTTCCATCGCCCGGCTGATCAGCTTCGCAGAGAACCAGCCGGAAGAATTTGAAAAAGTCCATGGTGACGTGTCCGCTACAGTGGCTACTGCGAAAGTCCCGGTTCTCGGTATCACCGGTACCGGTGGCGCCGGAAAGTCATCTCTTGTCGATGAACTGGTTCGCAGGTTCCTGATCGATTTTGACGACAAACACATTGCGATCGTCTCCGTCGATCCTTCCAAACGTAAGACCGGCGGTGCCCTGCTGGGCGACCGAATCCGCATGAACGCCATCAATCACCCGCGGGTATACATGCGTTCTTTAGCGACTCGTCAATCGAACCTCGCACTTTCGAAATATGTAAAGGATGCCGTCGATATCCTCAAGGTCGCAAAATTCGACCTGATCGTTTTGGAGACGTCAGGGATCGGGCAGAGTGATACGGAGATTCTCGATCATTCGGATGTTTCGCTTTACGTGATGACTCCGGAATACGGTGCCGCGACTCAGTTGGAGAAGATCGATATGCTCGATTTCGCCGATGTGATCGCGCTGAACAAGTTCGACAAGCGCGGGGCACTGGATGCATTGAGGGATGTCAAGAAGCAATACAAGAGGAATCACCAATTGTGGGAAGCTGAAGACGAAACACTTCCTGTTTTCGGCACCATCGCATCCCAGTTCAATGATCCCGGGATGAACAGGTTGTACCGTTCGTTGGTGGACCGGTTGAATGAACGGCTTTCGCTCGGTTGGAAGAGCGGATTCGAAATGACCGGCGAGCTTTCCGAGAAGATCTATATCATTCCCCCGGCGCGTACACGTTATCTCAGTGAAATCAGCGAGTCCGTCCGCTCCTATAATAAGTGGGTGGAAGCGCAGGCTGCAATCGCGCAGCGCCTTTACGGGATCCGCAAATCCCTTGAAGCACTCGACGCGTCCGACTTGAAGGAAAAGAGCCCGATCCGGCTTGCGTTGGACGAGCTGTACAAGCAGAATGAGCTCGGACTGGAAGGGCATAACCGACAGCTGCTGGAGTCATGGCCCGACAAGGTCAAGCGGTTCCACGATGAATATTTCACCTACCAGGTGCGTGGAAAGGATGTGAAAGTGAAGACGTATACGGAGTCCCTTTCCCGTACCCAGATTCCCAAGATCGCCACACCCCGCTTTGAAGCGTGGGGTGATGTGCTTCGCTGGAACCTACAGGAGAATTTTCCCGGTGAATTCCCCTATACGGCCGGCGTCTACCCGTTCAAACGCACCGAAGAGGATCCTACAAGGATGTTCGCCGGTGAAGGCGGACCGGAGCGGACGAACCGTCGCTTCCATTATGTAAGCAAAGGGATGCCGGCTAAACGGTTAAGTACCGCATTTGATTCGGTCACCTTATACGGTCACGATCCCGACCGTCGTCCGGATATCTACGGTAAGATAGGCAACAGCGGCGTTTCAATCTGCTGCCTGGATGATGCCAAGAAACTCTACAGCGGTTTTGATCTGGCTGATCCGAAGACTTCGGTTTCCATGACCATAAACGGTCCGGCAGCCATCATGACCGGCTTCTTCATGAACGCTGCAATCGACCAGCAGTGCGAGAAGTACATCCGTCAGAACGGGATGGAAGCGGAGGTGGAGAAAAAGATCCAGGCCATCTACCAGAAGAAAGGAGCTGTCCGTCCGACATATCAGGGTCCGCTTCCCGAAGGCAACGACGGATTGGGTCTTATGCTGCTCGGCGTCACCGGTGATCAGGTCTTGTCGGCGGAAGTCTATGAGAAGATAAAGAACGAGACATTGATGCAGGTGCGCGGTACCGTTCAGGCCGACATCCTGAAGGAGGACCAGGCACAGAACACGTGTATCTTCTCTACGGAATTCTCCCTGCGTCTGATGGGCGATGTCCAACAGTATTTCATCGACAAGGGCGTCCGTAATTTCTATTCGGTTTCCATTTCCGGTTACCACATTGCGGAAGCCGGAGCCAACCCGATCACTCAGCTTGCCTTTACGCTCTCGAACGGATTCACCTACGTGGAGTATTATCTCTCCCGCGGGATGGACATCAATAAGTTCGCACCCAATCTGAGCTTCTTCTTCAGTAACGGCATCGATCCGGAATATGCGGTCATCGGTCGTGTGGCCCGCCGCATCTGGGCGAAAGCGATGAAGCAGAAGTATGGGGCCGACGAGCGGTCGCAGCTGTTGAAATACCATATTCAGACCTCCGGACGTTCATTGCACGCGCAGGAAATCGATTTCAATGATATCCGCACCACCTTGCAGGCGTTGTATGCCATCTATGATAACTGCAATTCCCTGCATACGAACGCTTACGACGAGGCTATCACGACGCCTACGGAGGAGTCGGTCCGCCGTGCCATGGCGATACAGCTCATCATCAACCGGGAACTGGGGCTTGCCAAGAACGAGAACCCGTTGCAGGGTTCGTTCATCATCGAAGAGCTGACCGACCTGGTCGAGGAAGCGGTCATGGCCGAATTCGACCGGATCACGGAAAGGGGTGGGGTGCTCGGATCCATGGAAACGATGTATCAGCGCGGTAAGATCCAGGAAGAAAGCTTGTATTACGAGACGCTCAAACACACCGGTGAATATCCGATCGTCGGGGTGAATACCTTCCTTTCCTCCAAAGGGTCGCCCACCATCATTCCTTCGGAAGTGATCCGTGCTACGACTGAGGAGAAGGAGTATCAGATTTCAATGTTGTCCGAGTTGCATAAAGCCGGCGCTTCGGAGGCGGAGCGTCTGTTAAAAGAGTTGCAATTGGCGGCCATCCGCAACCATAATATGTTCGAGCGACTCATGGAAGCAGGTAAGTATTGCTCGTTGGGCCAGATCACCAAGTCGCTCTTCGAAGTCGGTGGTCAGTACCGTCGGAACATGTAAGTGTCCGAAATGTCACTTTACAGACGTTCGATCCACGCCGCCGCCGTATTTCTGCTGACGGTCTGTTTTTTATTAGTGGTGACTGCTGCCAATGGTGAAACGCCAGGTCTTAGGAAATTCGCCGGTGGTTTTTCGTTCGGGCGCTATCCGGTTCACCAAAATAACGTATCGACCGTATTCGATGTCGCAGGTTATCGGCTGGTGAATGCGGATTTCGATCAATCGTATACCTCGTCAGCCGTTTCGCCGAATGCTCCCGTATCCGTTTCTTACCCCGGTACTTCGCTGCTGCTGGACTATTGTCCCGAAGGTCGGTTGGGCCTCCGCATTGAATTGTTGTGGTCATCTACCGCAACACGGAATTATGCCAATATCAATCACGCGGATACGGTCAACGACCGTTTGAGTCTGAAGATAAATAGCACCTCTTCCAACCTGATGGCGTTTTACCGGATACTTCCCTACAAGGCGCGGAAGAAGGTCGGGTTGGAATTGACCACCTCTGCTGGCATAGCGTTTTGTTCGCTATCAGAGCGGATCGACGTCCGATATCCCTTATCGGACACGACCGGCGAGGCGATGTCGGTATCGCAACAGTCGCATTTGAATCACAGCGGTGTTTCCGCCCTTTTCGGATTCGATGCGCTGATACGCATCGGCCAGCGCTTTTCATTCATGCCCGCCAGGATCCTATGGGGCTTGTCTGTGCTGTATCCTTCTTTCGATGAATTACGCTTTGAAAGCGGCAGCAACCGGCGGGTGCTTCCTGCCCGTAACTACGATCTGTCAGGTCTCTACTGGCAGATCGGTGCGTTCTATCATTTCTGATGGAATAGTTCTGCCAGCATGCAGCGGACACTTCCGCCTCCGATACGTTCAATGACGGGAACATCCGGTATGACGACTTTGGTCCGTGAACTGATGCTTTGGCGTTGACTTTCGTTCAGACTGTTCCAGCCGGTCTTTGA
>JBJOMA010000219.1:0-11358 GCA_046052625.1 Bacteroidota bacterium | reverse complement strand
CCTGATATTCGGGAAGTGTAAGTGCCGGAACGGAGAGCGAACCGGTGGTGGATCCGTTCTCCAGATAATGAAGAAGTTTGGAAGTCACGTCCATGCCGATGTTTTCCTGCGCTTCCATGGTAGAGCCGCCGATGTGCGGCGTAAGGATCACGTTGGGGAGGCCCTGCAACGGAGAGGAAAAAGTGTCTTTGTTGGACTTGGGCTCCGAGGGGAACACATCGACTGCGGCTCCGCGGATGCTGCTGTTTTCCACCTGCTTTCGCAATGCGGAAAGGTCGACAACATTGCCCCGGCTGTAGTTGATCAGATAGGCGCCTTTTTTCATGCGCTTCAGACGTTGCAGGTTCATCATCTGGCGCGTCGATGCCGTTTCCGGAACGTGCAGGGTGACGATATCCGCCAGCTTTAGCAGCTCGTCAAGGCTGCGGACCGATCGAGCATTGCCGAGACTCAGTTTCGGTTCGACATCGTAGAAGATGACATTCATCCCCAATGTTTCGGCTAAGACGGAGACTTGAGAGCCGATGTGACCGTAGCCGACGATTCCAAGCACCTTGCCTCGGATTTCAAAACAGCCTTCACTGCTTTTTTGCCAGCCGCCCGCATGCGCCGCTTTATTCTTTTCCGTCATCCTGCGCATCAGATTGATGCAGTGTGCGATGACCATCTCTGCTACGGAGCGCGTATTGGAAAACGGAGAATTGAAGACGGCGATACCCTTGTGTCGACAGCTGTCAACGTCGATCTGATTCGTGCCGATGCAGAATGCACCGATCCCCATCAGGTTTTGCGCCTTTGACAGCACGGCCTCCGTCACCTGGGTTTTCGAACGGATACCCAGCATATGGACGTCTTTGATACGCTTGATAAGTTCGGACTCGGGAAGCGCGCCGGAGACGGTCTCCACATTCCGATACCCGGCCGATTTCAGCATGCGCAGTCCGGCAGGGTGTACACCTTCCAGGAACAGGAACTTGACCTTTTCTTTCGGATATGAGGTTGCCATCGAGTAAAAAATTACCTACAAAGGTATCATTTCGCGGCTCTTTTCCGTAAGCATACGGACGGCTTCTGCTCAAACTTTCTCCCGATATTCGCACCGTCAATGGTCTACAAACGATGAAAAAGCACGTTACCACCCTCGGACAATTCATTATCGAGCGCCAAACGGATTTTCCGTATGCCAAAGGCGAACTTTCTCGTTTGCTCCGCGATATCGGGATCGCCGCGAAAGTCGTCAACCGGGAGGTGAATAAAGCAGGCCTGGTGGATATCCTAGGCGAGTTCGGAACCATGAATGTACAGGGTGAGGAGGTGAAGAAGCTGGATGTCTATGCCAACGAGCAATTCATCAGTGCACTGAGCGCGGGCGGTGAGACCTGTGCCGTCGCTTCGGAGGAGAATGAAGGACTGGTTCACATCAACTCCGAGGTTTCAAAGAATGCCAAATACATCGTCTGTGTGGACCCGTTGGATGGTTCCTCCAATATCGATGTAAACGTTTCCATCGGTACCATTTTTTCCATCTACCGACGTATGACCTTCAATGGCCAGGCAGAGGAGAAGGACTACCTTCAACTTGGCAAAGAGCAGGTCGCTGCCGGCTATGTGATCTACGGTTCCTCTACCATGCTCGTCTATACCACCGGCAAAGGGGTGAACGGTTTCACGCTGGATCCGAGTATCGGTGAATTCTGTCTGTCGCATCCCGACATGCGGTGTCCGTCCTCCGGTAAACTGTATTCCATCAACGAAGGGAACTACGTCCACTTCCCCGACGGGGTCAAACAGTATATCAAATACTGCCAGGCTATCGATCCGGCTACGGAGCGACCCTATTCATCGCGCTACATCGGATCCCTGGTTGCTGATTTTCACCGCAACCTGTTGAAGGGAGGTATCTTCATTTATCCCTCCACCCATAAATCGCCGAAAGGCAAGCTGCGGTTGCTTTACGAATGCAATCCGTTGGCGTTCATCATCGAGCAGGCCGGCGGCAAGGCCTCCGACGGTTTCCGTCGCGTCCTTGACATACAGCCTGCTTCATTGCACCAAAGGACCCCATTGTTCATCGGCTCCTCCGAAATGGTAACCATGGCAGAAGAGTTCATGTCCCGGTACTCACCGGTCACTCCGTAAGGTTGCGGGGAGATAAGGGCACCGAGCGATTTCCTGTTTTTTTACGACCTTTACTGTCGAAGCGATTGGGATTCCTGCCGTTTCAAGCGTTGTGACTAAAGAAGAACTGCTGGGATCGTATCGTTCCCGGCCCGGACTTATCGCCCTTCATCGATTCCTGGACACGCCCGATGTCCGGCGGACGCGTATTGCCGGAACTTCCGGCTCTGTACACTCGCTCCTTGCCGCAGCCTTTACCGCCCTTTCAGACCGCCCCTCCCTATTCGTACTTCCCGACCGTGAATCGGCGTCGTATTTCCTGAATGATCTGGAAAATCTTTTGGGCGACAACCAGGTCCTGTTTTTCCCCTCCACTTACAAGAAGCCTTTCGACCTGTCGGAAATAAACCGCGGTGACATCCAGTTGCGCGCCGAGGTGCTGAGCAAGGTCAACCGCGGCACCAAGCTGCCGGTGGTGACCTACCCGGAAGCGCTCTGCGAACGCGTCATTGACCGGAAAGGCCTTACGCGTCATTCGATTGAATTGCGGGTCGGTGAAAACGTGTCGACCGACTTCATAAACGAATTCCTGCTTCACCATGATTTCGAGAATGTGGATTTCGTTGCTCAGGCCGGCGAGTTCTCCGTTCGCGGAGGCATTGTCGATATTTTCTCCTTTGCAAACGACCTGCCGTACCGTGTAGAATTCCTCGGCGACACCGTCGAGAGTATCCGTACGTTCGATCCGGAAACCCAACTGTCGGTGACCATGATGAGCCACGTTACGTTGCTTCCGGATGTGCAGACCGGTCTGGCACAGGAGAGCCGTTCATCTTTTCCGGAATTCATACCCGGAAACACCTTGGTCTGGTGCAAGGACCTGCCCGATATCCTTCAGACCGTACGCGACGGACTCGCAGCGGTCCGGCAGCGGAACGAACAGGAAGGCGGATCCGATTCATCGGAATTGGCCCGTGTATTCCTGGATGCCGACGCATTGTCAAAACACCTGAGTCGTTTTTCGACAATCGAGTCCGGTAATCGTTACGTGTTCGAAGCGGAGCATGTCTTGGAAATGGATTGTGCGCCGCAGCCTTCCTTCAATAAGAATTTCGAATTGTTGATCCGTGACTTGCAACGCAACACGACAGCCGGATTCAAGAACCTGTTGCTGGCTGATTCACCCCGCCAGGTGGAACGGCTGTATTCGATATTCGAAGACTTGGAGAAAAAGGATCCGGTGAATAACCACGTCGATTTCACTTCGATGAACCTTTCCTTGCACGAAGGATTCATCGACCGAGAGGGCGGTCTGGCCTGCTACACCGATCATCAGATCTTCGACCGCTACCATCGGTTCCGGCTCCGAAAGAACTACAGCCGAAGCGAAGCATTGACGGTCCGTGAGATCTACAGCCTCAAGCCCGGCGACTTCGTCACCCACATCGACCATGGTATCGGCCGGTTCGCCGGACTGGAGACGATCGAAGTCAACGGAAAACCGCAGGAGGCCGTACGACTGGTCTATAAGGATAACGACATCCTGTATGTCAGCATCCACTCTCTTCATCGCATCGCTCGCTATTCGGGCAAGGACGGGACTACACCCTCTCTTCATAAGCTCGGTTCCACCGCCTGGACCACCTTGAAGCAACGGACCAAGCGCAAAGTAAAAGACATCGCCAAGGAACTGATTGCGCTTTATGCCAAGCGTAAGGCGACACCCGGCTTTGCGTTCCGGCCTGATACCTATTTTCAAAACGAGTTGGAGGCCTCATTCATCTACGAGGACACACCGGATCAGGTGAAAGCCACACGCGATGTGAAGAAAGACATGGAGCGCGGATTCCCGATGGACCGCCTCATTTGCGGCGACGTAGGGTTTGGAAAAACGGAAATCGCCATCCGGGCCGCGTTCAAGGCGGTTACGGACGGCAAGCAGGTAGCAGTGTTGGTGCCTACCACCATCCTCGCACTGCAACATTACAGGACGTTCACTGAGCGCATGAAAGGATTGCCGTGTACGATCGATTACATCAACCGGTTCAAATCGGCGCAGAAACAGAAAGAGACCCTCGCCGACTTGAACGCAGGGAAAGTGGACATTGTCATCGGTACGCACCGGCTGATCAGCAAAGACGTCAAGTTCAGGGACCTGGGACTGATGATCATCGACGAAGAACAGAAATTCGGTGTGTCAGCGAAGGAACGGTTGAAAGCCATGCGCGTCCAGGTCGACACCCTGACACTTACTGCAACACCTATTCCCCGCACGTTACAATTCTCGCTGATGGGCGCACGTGATCTCAGCGTCATCAATACCCCTCCTCCTAACCGGTATCCTGTCAGCACGGAATTGCATGTCTTCGGAGAAAAGGTCATACGAGATGCTATCGATTTCGAGCTCTCCCGCGGCGGGCAGGTATTCTTCGTGCACAACCGCATATCCGATATCCATGAGATCGCAGACTTCATCCGTAAACTGCTTCCTGAAGTACGGGTGGGTGTCGGTCACGGACAGATGGACGGTGACAAGTTGGAAGAAGTAATGCTTTCTTTCATTGAAGGCGAGTACGATGTGCTGGTCTCCACCACCATCATCGAATCTGGGCTTGACATTCCGAATGCCAACACGATCATCATCAATCAGGCCCAGCATTTCGGTCTTAGCGACTTGCACCAGATGCGCGGAAGGGTAGGGCGTTCCAACAAAAAGGCCTTCTGCTACCTGTTGACGCCGCCGATGACGGTGGTAACTTCAGAAGCCCGGCAGCGACTGAAGGCCATTGAAGAATTCTCCGATCTCGGTTCCGGATTCAACATTGCGATGCGCGATCTCGATATCCGTGGCGCAGGTAATCTGCTGGGAGGCGAGCAGAGCGGCTTCATTTCGGAAATCGGATATGAGATGTATCAGAAGATATTGGACGAAGCATTGCAGGAGTTGAAGGAGACCGAATTCGCAGAGTTATACAAGGAGGAGATCGCCGAGAAAAAGAAGTTCGTCGCCGATTGTCAGATCGATACGGATTTGGAAATCCTTCTGCCTACCGATTACGTCAACAGTGTGACCGAACGCCTTATCCTGTATCGCGATCTGGACGCCATCCAGGACGAAGAGCGGTTGGAGGCTTTTGCCACTCAGCTGAGGGATCGTTTCGGTCCGATGCCTCAACCTGCGGTGGAGTTGTTGGACACGATCCGGCTTCGCTGGATTGCGGAGGAACTAGGGTTCGAGAAAATCATCCTTAAGAATCGGAAATTTGTCGGGCACTTTATATCAAATCCGGCCTCTCCTTTCTATCAGTCGGAAGCTTTTTCCCGCGTATTACGGTATGTGCAGTCGCATGCGCAAAACTGCAAGATGCGTCAGGACCGGGATCGGTTATCGGTTTCCATTTCCCCTGTGGCATCCATACAGGAGGCGAACCGCCTGCTTCAACACATGGGTGCCGTGCCCAGTCCCGCTTAATTGTTAAGCGTGATCTTTATCGGTCCTTCGGCGATTTCGAAAATGATCAGCTTGCCGTCGATGGAGTGTGAGCCGCCTCCTTGTACTGCAATCGGTGTGGAACGGACAGGAAGCATGATTGCAAGCCCTTCCATCCTTTTCGGGACATTGACATAGACAACGCGATTTCCGCCTTCTCTGCGGATGTCCATTGTTACGTATTGTCGAGCAGCCCACCACAATCCGAAATCCCCCAGGGATCCGAACCAGGCGCGGTCCTTCCATTTTTTCACGAAAGCTTCTTCCACTTTCCATCCCGCTGCATTCGGATGGACTTGTCCTATGTAGCAGCCGCCGTAACGGCTGATGCGTTTTGCAAGACGGTCGGCAGAAGCGATACGTTCCGCAGGGTCATACGGAGGCAGTTCATCGTCGTCGGTCATCGGAAATTCAAAGACTTCCAGCTGTTGGTCGTATTCCCGGTTGTATGTCATCTGGACCGGAAAGTGTGTCAAGGCCATATTAGCTGAAACAGTGGAGCCGAAGCGGTAGCCGGAGGCCAGCAGACTTTGCGGATAGGTGAAGGGCGTATATGCGTAGGAAGAACGGAAGGCGAGTGTGGGGAACGACTGTGAAAAGCGGTCGACAAGAAAGCGACTGACCCGCATTTCACCGTAAACCGTTCCGCCGTATGTCTTTTCAAGTGCATACACATAGGGACGGTAGGTCGGATAGACTTCGTCGCCGGACCCCTGTTCGAACTGGTCGAAATAATAAGAGTTGCTGACGGAATTGCTCTGCAATTCTACCCCGGTCTTAGCCAGTTCGCCGATTTTTTGGAAGTCGGACAGGGAATTGAAAATAGGCCTTGAACGGTCGTTGACATACTTGGTCTGTATGAAATACGATGCATGGATCCCTGCTTTCTTCTCCAGTTCAGCGAACCGGATACTCTGGTCCATCGCTGAACGGTAATTCACATTATGAGTGATGACGACGGAAAGTTCCTTGTTGTAGGGAACGGTGCAGAGGTAGGCTGCATCCGGATTCGCCTCCAGGTAGATGTTCCTCAGGATACGAAGCAGGATATCGGTACCCGGCTGGAAGGTGTTGAACGAGGAATGATTCCAGTCTTCGTGTCTTCCGTTGTTCCCTTTGAGGATCATATAGCCGATATCGAAGCCGAAGGCAATGGCCTTTCCGGTGGCATAATACCTACGGACGATTGCGGCCGAGCGATCCTCATAGGTCGCCAGCGGCGGCAGGATGTTTTTCGAGAAACCGTAGGTGCCGATGGTCTCCTTGAATCGCTCTTTGTTTCCCAGTGCGATACGCAGCTCGTTACGGTCGGTCAGATTTCGTACGAACTGGGAAGAGTCGTTCCGGATCAGGATTTCGAAATGCTGACGGGAGGGGACCGCTTCGCTGAAACCGAAAACCTCGTTCAGGCCTCCCAGTACCTGCGTTCCGATGAGCGTGCCTCCCGATTTCGGGAATTCGGAGAGCGCCTGAAGTGCGCTGTAGGAAAGCGCTTTCCCTGAAATAACCGGGTATACCAGTACGACCTTGTGCCTTAAGGCGCGTTTGTAGTCGTCCGTGATGATGAAGGGAACGCCGATCGTTTTGAGGCCTTGTGCAACGCCGATCCAGGAGGAGTTGGGGTCCGTCAGCAGGATGGCCAGCCGACTCTCTCCGCCTTCTTGATATTGCCGCCAGTCGCTGGCTTTACGGACGGGGAATTCCGAACGGTCTTCGGGGCCTCGGACGCCGGAGGCAGCGAAGACGTCGCTGTTACGGACGGTATAGGTTTCAGGGAATTCGTTCCGTTGCATGGTTCCGATTTCATCACCAGCCCTATCGGAGCCGCAGCCTGCAAACAGCAATACAGCCGACAGTACGATGGCGGCAAAGTGAAACAGGGAAGTGAAAGTCCTTATGAATGAATTCCGGGACGGCATGACAGATGTTTACGTAAAAATCGCCTGTAAGGATACAATCAAACGGCACGTATCGCATCGACCGGATTCATCCGGGAGGCCTGCAGCGCCGGTACGAATCCGCTTATCACACCGATGGTGGCAGAGATGATCAAACCGTTCAGTACGTTGTTTCCGGCAAGTGTCAAATCGAAATCCAGTGCCGAGGTCGCCGCTGACGACAAACCGTATACGGCGGCAAGACCGATGCAGCCGCCGATAAGGCACAAGATGACCGATTCCACCAGAAACTGAAGCAGGATAAAGTAATTTCTGGCGCCCAGGGACTTCTGGATGCCTATGACAGGAGTACGTTCCTTGACGGATACGAACATGATGTTGGCGATACCGAAACCTCCGACGAGGATGGAGAAACCTCCGATGATCCAACCCGCGAGGCCCAGCGTTGCAAACAGTTGTTGCAGGCTGTTGGAGAGCATGGATGTCTCATTCAGGGCGAAGTCATTCTCTTCACGCGGTTGCAGTCGCCGGATGTTCCGTAGTGCTCCCCGGATGTCTTCCCGTAGTTCTGAATTCGAAATGCCCGGGCGGGCCTTCACCAGGATATACGGGTCAAAACGGTCGGAGCGGAGGTTGACGATGTTGCGGGCGTTGTTGACCGGAATGATCGCACAGTTATCGGCGGATACGTCCATCAGGCTTTTCCCTTCTTTGCCTACTGTCCCGACCACCTGGTATTTAAGTCCGTGAATCGTGATTTGCTTTCCTACGGCATTGCCTGAGGGGAAAAGCGCCTGCTGAATATCATACCCGAGCAGGACAATCGGTTTTCCGCTGTTTGACTCGGGTTCGGTGAAAAATCGACCGTCTGTCAGTTCGAGGGATTTGATACGCTCGTAGTCGTGGGATACGGCGAGGACGCTGATGTTCTCTACGGAGTTGGAACCGTATTTGACCACCTGTCCGTTGATGGTGGCGACGTATGCGACGGCAGCAGCCGTCTGCATTCGACGACTCAATTCCTGCATTTCCTTGTGTCGGGGTAATGGACGGCTCATGTATTTCCACCACGGGTACTCCTCGCCTTCGTCCTCGGGAATCCACGGCCATTTCTGTACATAGACGACGTTGCTGCCCAAGGACTCGATGTCCCTGCGGATCTTACGTTCCAGGGAATCCGTTACGGTGAACACGGAAATGATGGCAAAGATGCCGATAGTGATTCCCAACAAAGAAAGCACGGTACGCAGTTTGTTGACCCGCAGCGCTTCCATAGCGAACAGGAAACTTTCCCGGACAAGCCGGAGAATCAATCGGGTGTGCGAAAAGGCCATGTTCCCCAAAGGTACGCTGCCGGACCGGCGTACGAAAGCAATCGCTATATGCCGGTCCCTTCTTTTTTATCGCTTTTGCCTGCGAGTTTTCCACCAATCAACTTATTTAATAACAATGGAAAAATCCACCGCTTGTTTTTTTCGACCTTGCACCCTTCGACTGATGGAAACAACAAAAACAATCAAAAGCGCGCTCATTTCGGTTTATCACAAGGACCATTTGGAGCCTGTCCTGCGTAAACTGCATGCGCTGAACGTCACCCTCTACGCAACAGGAGGAACGCAGGAGTTCATTGAGAAGGCCGGTCTGCCCGTTGTACCGGTAGAGGATTTGACCGATTATCCCTCCATACTCGGGGGACGTGTAAAGACGTTGCACCCGAAGGTTTTCGGAGGAATCCTGAGTCGCCGTGAAAACCGATCGGACGTGGCTGAAATGGAAGCCTACCGTATTCCGTCCATCGACCTTGTCATCGTGGATCTGTATCCGTTCGAAGAAACCGTCGCGTCCGGAGCTGACGAATCTTCCATCATTGAAAAGATCGATATCGGAGGGATCTCGCTCATCCGCGCCGGCGCGAAGAATTTCCGTGATGTGGTCATCATACCTTCCCGCGAACATTACAGTTGGCTGATGGAGGTATTGGAGAAGAATAACGGCACTACGACCCTTGAGGAGCGCAGGCTGATGGCCTCTCACGCCTTCAATGTATCCTCTCACTATGATGCAGCCATTTTCAATCATTTCAATGAAAACGGAGGGGTACCCGCCTTCAAAGCCGATTTCCAACAGTCGATGTCATTGCGCTACGGAGAGAATCCGCATCAGAAGGGGAGGTTCTACGGCGATTTCGCAGCTGCGTTGAAGCAGTTGCACGGAAAGGAGATTTCATACAATAACCTGTTGGACATCGATGCAGCCATTCAGCTCATCCGGGAATTCCAGGATCCGACGTTTGCCATCCTGAAACATAACAATGCGTGTGGAATCGCCAGCGCGTCCCGGTTGTCCGATGCCTGGCAAGCGGCTTTGTCTGCCGACCCGGTCTCCGCGTTCGGCGGCATACTGGTCACCAACCGTGAATTAGATACCGCGACCGCAGAGATGGTCAATGAGCTGTTCTTTGAAGTCTGCATCGCCCCCGCGTACTCTTCAACAGCCCTGGAGACCTTAAAATCAAAAAAGAATCGTATCTTATTGATTGACAACAGAATAGATTTGCCCAAGAAACAGTTCAGGACTTTATTGAACGGTATTGTGGAGCAGGACCGTGACTGGAAAGCAGAAATCGCTGATGATATGCGGACGGCAACCAAGCGTACGCCGACTGCAGATGAGCTGACGGATCTTGAGTATGCAGTCCGGATTGTCAAGCATACGAAGTCCAACGCCATCGTATTGGTGAAAAACCGGCGATTGCTCGCCAGCGGTACCGGTCAGACTTCCCGGGTGGATGCGCTTCAACAGGCCATTGCCAAGGCTTCGCATTTCGGTTTCGACCTGAAGGGTGCGGTAATGGCCAGCGATGCCTTCTTTCCCTTCTCCGATTGCGTCGAAATCGCTCAAAAAGCGGGAATTTCAGCAATTGTGCAACCCGGGGGGTCTATCAAGGACCAGGATTCAGTTTCAGCAGCGGATCGTTTGGGAATGGCCATGGTCATGACGGGAATTCGTCATTTCAAGCATTGATTTGCTTACTACCTTTGCGCCCCGGCGGTAAAGGAAGATAGTGGATAACCTGTTCGTCATTTCGGCGTATAGGTATCTTATCTTCAACAACCGGTGACTCAGACTGCTGCAATCACAACTAATAAAAGATTCATGGGACTATTTGATTTTCTCACCCAGGAAATCGCGATCGACCTTGGTACCGCGAATACCTTGATCATCCACAATGACAAAGTGGTGGTCGACGAACCTTCGATTGTCGCGATCGACCGGATGACCGGAAAGATCATCGCGGTGGGTAAACAGGCCATGATGATGCACGGCAAGACCCATGAGAACATCAAGACGGTGCGGCCGTTGAAAGACGGTGTCATCGCGGATTTCGATGCAGCCGAACACATGATCCGCGGCATGATCCGTATGATCAATCCGGGTCCGCGTCTGTTCCAGCCTTCGTTGAAGATGGTGATTTGCATCCCTTCCGGTATCACGGAAGTGGAGAAGCGTGCGGTGCGTGACTCGGCTGAACATGCCGGTGCGAAGGAAGTCTATCTCATTCACGAGCCTATGGCTGCTGCGATCGGAATCGGTATCGATGTAGAGGAGCCCATGGGAAATATGATCATCGATATCGGCGGAGGTACCAGTGAGATCGCCGTCATCGCCCTCGGCGGTATCGTTTGCGACCAGTCCATCCGAGTCGCCGGTGACGTCTTCACCAACGACATCTGGGATTACATGCGCCGCCAACATAACATCATGATCGGTGAACGTTCTGCCGAGCAG
Organism: Bacteroidota bacterium; assembly: GCA_046052625.1. Lineage (GTDB taxonomy): Bacteria > Bacteroidota > Bacteroidia > AKYH767-A > 2013-40CM-41-45 > Pollutiaquabacter. Next base: position 63 of record JBJOMA010000219.1, on the reverse strand, counting down.
ATCAAGATCCTGGTGGGTGCCGCCATCCCTGAACTCGATAATCCCCCCCCGGACTATGCCGTG
>JBJOMA010000218.1:0-9957 GCA_046052625.1 Bacteroidota bacterium | reverse complement strand
GGAGCTGCTGGTCAATTATGTGTCTTATGACATCATCCAGTTGGATAATGACGAGTTCGATGCCTTCATCGACTATTGCCAGGTTCCGGAATATTACATGAAGTCCGCATCCCAATACGATTTCTGCCTTTTCATAAAACAGAAGTTCCTGGCATATCAGTCCATGAAGCCGGCTAAGAAATAAGCCGTAAGGATCATTCCTGCCGATTTCCCTCCCATTTGGATACTACTGCCGTTGCGACGGCGTTGCCCATCACGTTGGTGGCGGAGCGTCCCATGTCCAGGAGCCAATCCACCGCCAATAAAAGCGCGAGTCCTTCCTGCGGAATGTTGAAGGTCTGCAGCATCCCCGCGATCACCACCAGCGATGCGCGCGGAACACCGGCCATGCCCTTGCTGGTCACTAACAGGATCAGCATCATGGTGATCTGCTGCGACATGGAAAGTTCGAGTCCGTAGGCTTGTGCAATGGAAACGGTCGCGAATGTCATGTACATGATGGATCCGTCCAGGTTGAAGGAGTAGCCGAGCGGCAGCACGAAGCTGACGATGCGGTTGGGGCAACCGAAGCGTTCCAGTCCCATGATTGTTTTCGGCATAGCGGCTTCGCTGCTGGCGGTACTGAAGGCCAACAGCATCGGCTCTTTCACATGACTGAAGAGCCGGAAGAAATCGATCCGTAATACCGAACACACGACCAGCAGGACGACGAATACAAAGAATATCAGTCCTCCGAAAAAGCACAGAATGATCTGGGCATATCCGTTGAGTATACCGAGTCCCTTCTCCGCAATCACGGCGGAGGTGGCACCGAAAACAGCCAGCGGAGCGAGATTCATCACATAACCGGTTACTTTAAGCATGATGTGCGCCACGGCATCGAAAAAGTCGACGACCGTTTTTCCCCGCTCTCCGATCGATGCGGTGGCGACACCGAAGAATAGTACGAAGACTATGATCGGAAGAATCTGGTTGTCGGCCAGTGATTTCACGATGCTCTCGGGAAAAATATGCCGGACGAATTCTTTGATATCAAAGGCTTTCGGCGTGACCGGCGTATTGGCCAAGGCGCCCAGCTGTAAGCCTTTTCCGGGTTCGAACAGGTTAACGATGACAAGGCCGAGGATTAACGCAGTCAACGTGGCGAGCGTGAACCAGACCATAGTTTTGAGTCCAATCCTGCCGACTGTTTTGAAGTCGCCTGCTTTGGCGATTCCCGTAAGCAGCAGGGAGAATACCAGCGGTGCCACGATCATCTTGATCAGTCGCAGGAAGATGTCGCTGAGTACGTGCATGTTTTCGGCGAACGGGCGCGTCTGCTCCGCTTCCGGCCAGTTGGCGTGGTACCATGCGCCCAGCACGATGCCGAGCAACAGCGAGAGGATGATCCATCCTGTAAGGGAGATGCGTTGAAGGGATGACATATCAGACGAAGATAGTAAAATCAGACTATGCGGATGGCTCATATCCTTGCCTTGCACTACGGACAGCTAAGGTTATTTTGCCGAACTTGGTACCATGCTGCTGCCAGATGATTTCATCGACCGGATGACCGGTCAGCTGGGGAATGATTCCTCTGCTTTTTTCGACGCGCTGCAGCGAGATTCCCCTGTCAGTATCCGCCTGAATCCTTTCAAGCCTTTTGATGAGACGGCCCGCTTCGATAAAGCGGAGGTCATCCCCTGGTGTCAGAGCGGCCGCTATCTTCCGGTTCGACCTTCCTTCACCTTGGATCCGTATTTCCATGCCGGTTGTTACTATGTGCAGGAGGCTAGTTCGATGTATATCGGTCGGGTCGTAGAGGAATTCCTTGCAACACGAAGTGTCTCAATGGCGCTCGATTTGTGTGCAGCTCCCGGCGGCAAGTCGACGCATCTTCGAAGCATATTGCCGGATGATTGTCTGTTGGTTTCCAATGAAGTGATTCCTTCCAGGAACCAGGTGTTGTGTCAGAATCTTGCGAAGTGGGGGCATCCGGCGACGGTTGTTATCCGTAACGAGCCGGAGGAGATAGGAGTTTCGGGCGTGTTATTCGATCTGATAGTGGTAGATGCTCCGTGTAGCGGCGAAGGGATGTTCCGGAAGGATCCGGCGGCTGTATCGGAATGGAGTCTTTCGTCCGTTACCGCCTGCTCACTGCGTCAGCGTCGGATTCTGGAAGCGGCCTTGCAGGCATTAGCTCCGGGAGGATTGTTGATCTACAGTACGTGCACTTGGTCTCCGGAGGAAGACCAAGGAATCACCAAGTGGTTGTCGGCGGAACACGGATTGATGGCCGTTCCGCTGCCGGCGTTTCCGGGAATCAGAATGGAGGAGGGCGGAGCTTTTTTTTATCCGCACCTTGTCAGAGGGGAAGGTTTTTTCGTGAACGCCTTTATAAAACCGGAATCAGCGGTAGCGGATAACAAGCTGACGGGTTTCATAAAGCGTAAGCGTGCCCCCGTAGTGAAAGATGCTTCGCTGGAGGCTTTTAAAAAGCAGTATTTCCCGGATCCCGCCTTGATCTGCTTCCGTGCCGGAGAACAGGGTTGGGTGCTGCCGGAAGTCCATTTTGAAAAGTGGGAGCAGCTGCACTCCCGAATGCGGATTTTCAGCAGCGGGACACGGGCTGCTGAAAAGAAAGGGGACAACTGGATACCGGCGCCGGAAGCGGCATTGTCTGTCAGCCTAGTTAAAACTTGCTCGCGGACAGAGGTTGATGAAGAAAGGGCGCTTCGCTATCTTCGTGGTGAATCGATACCGATTGAACGAGCTGCCGGCGGATGGCAACTCGTTACCTTCAACGGTTTCGGGCTGGGCTGGGGCAAGGCGGTCCAAGGTCGCCTGAACAACGGGTATCCGAAAGAGTGGCGCATCCGCATGGACATTACTACCTGACATCACTATGGACTATTTAGACGATGATCGCTATGAACCGGATGAGCGCGGGATGAACGGTTTCGAACGCGCAGCCTTGGAGTTCCTGGACGGATTCCTGGAAAAACTGCTGCAAGGCGCCCGCGTCTACCGGATGGGCGGCAGCGAGGTGATGACCTTGCATCAGCTTCGTCAGGTCTTGCTGGATTTCGGTGCGGTGACGTTCGACGGTCATGTCAGGATCAGCTCCCGCCGTGACGATATGCTCGGATTGCGTGAGTCCGTCCTTGAAGTCTCTCCTTCGACGATTGCCATCGGCGTGCAAGGAATCGACCGTATGGAGTCCGGAGGAGAATCCTATTTTGATATCTACTTCACCATCGGGTCCGGTGACGAAAGCGATACGCTGGACGATGACCTCTATGCATGGGAAGAGGAGTTTTTCGATAAACTGACCTACCCCGATGCAAAGGTGGTAGTGGAAGGCGAAGTGATGAACATCCGCGAGTCGGAATTCGGTTCTTCCGACGAGGAAGAGTCGTCTTCCGATACTCCCTACTGATGACCTCAAGGAGTAGCCACATTCTTCTTATTCCCGCACTGCTGATCGGTCTGCTTTGCTGCTCTTGCCGGCCACGATCCGGTGACGGGGTAATTGATGCAGAAAGCGATTCACTTGCTGTAAGGACGATGAGGAGGGAACTGACCTTGGACAGTATAGCCCTTGCCGGCTTTATTGATCAGCATCCTGATTATTTACCGGTAGCTAAACGGGTTTCAGACTTTTATGCAAAACGGAATTACCGGTTCGCATGGATGGACAATGAGGGGCCGAATGATCGTTCCTTCAGTCTGGTGAATTTGTTTTCAAACGCACTCGAAGAAGGAATAGTGCTACGTTCACTCGATTTGTCCGTTATCCAGTCTCTTTTCGATGAGCTTCCTGCTGATACGTTGCAAGGATACGGCGCAGACGAGCGGACAATTCGCTTCGAATTGGAGCTGACGGCCAATTATTTTTTAATGGCAGACGCTTCGGCCGTAGGGTTACCGGTCGAGAAGCGAAGATCACTGGAATGGTATATACCGTCCGGAACACAGTCGCCCGATGTGCTGGCCGATGCACTTTCGGACACTCTTTCAGAAGACTTGCTGCTGCCGCATCCGGAGGATTCCTTGTATCATCAGCTTCAACTTGTGTTGAAGCAGTACCGGGGACTGGCGAAAAGCCAGGACTGGAGTCCTCTCGGGCTTCCTTCGGAATCCGTCAGGAAAGGTGAACGATTTGATGGTTTGTCCGAAATTAAAAGGAGGTTGTGGTTGTTGGGTGACCTTTCCGATTCCGCTTTCACGGACGAGTATGATGATGCGCTTGATGAAGCGGTGATCCGTTTTCGTCAACGGCACGCATTACGAGCTGAACATATCATAGACTCGGTTTTCATTTCCTGTATCAATGTGACGCCTGAGGAGCGCGTGCGACAAGTGCTCGTCAACATGGAGCGTTGCCGCTGGCTTCCCCGGCTCCCTCAAGGTGAATTCATCCTGGTGAATATACCGGAGTATCGATTACGGTATTATTCCGAAAACCGCGAGGAGTGGAGTTGTCCGGTGATAGTCGGTAAATCGACCACTCGTACAACGGTTATTTCCGGCCGTCTGAACGAAGTCGTATTCAGTCCTTACTGGAATGTTCCAAAAAGTATCCTGGTCAAGGAGCTGCTGCCTGAAATCAAAGCTGATCCACGCAAACTATCGGCCTACCATCTTGAGGTTCGGACAAGGGGAAAACAGGCCCGGACAATCCCCGGCGGCTCTATCGACTGGAAGAGATGTGTTCCGGAAGAATTTCCTTATGAATTACGACAGACACCCGGACCCTGGAATTCGCTTGGTCGTGTCAAATTCCTTTTCCCGAACAACTTCGGGATCTACCTGCACGATACCCCGTCAAAGGGGCTGTTTGCACAGGAGCAACGAATGTTCAGTCATGGCTGCGTACGCGTCGCCGATCCTGTTAGGTTGGCGAAAGAAGTATTGGATGACAAATACTGGACAGCCGGCAGGATACATGAAGCAATGGCGACCGGAAAGGAAATGTCGGTTCCGCTCAGACACCGAATTCCGCTCTTGGTGGTTTATTTCACCTGTTGGGTTGATGCTTCCGGACTGGTTCATTTCGTTCCCGATGGTTACGGACACGATGCCCGATTGGCAGAAGAGTTGTTCGTGGGCGATTCCTCGGCAGATTAAAAGAAGGTGTTAGTCGATTTGTGACACTGGATTGACATAAAAAAGCTGCAAATGAGCTTTATTTTGGTTTAATTTTGCCTTCTGACAAAGCCTAAGTCCATGAAAAAGCACCTTTTTCTGATCGCCACATTCATCTATTTCACTTCCAATGCTCAAGTACGCGTGTTATTTGATGCCACTAAGGCGGAGATGGCGGGAAATGCCGACTGGGTGGTAGACGCTGATCTGTTCAACTTGGGCTACAACAGTACCGGCGCGATGGTGGTCGGTGCCAGCAATGAAGCCAACCCGCAACGCATACCGACGTTAGCGCAAAGCGGAATCACTTCTTCGACTGCTGAAACTTATTGGAAAGGTGCTCTGTCTAATTGGGGCGTTGATCTGGTCCGTCGCGGATATACGATCGAGACACTGCCGTATAACGGACAGATCACCTACGGAGTGACCACCAACGCACAAGATCTGACCAATTACAAGGTCTTCATCATGGTCGAGCCGAACATCCGGTTTACAACTGCCGAGAAATCCGCCTTGATGAGCTTCGTCCAGAACGGGGGCGGGTTGTTCCTCATCGGTAATCACAACGGGAGCGACCGCAACAACGACGGGTATGATGCCGCCCGTGTGCTGAACGATTTCTTCAATTCCAATCCGGTCCGTAGCAACCCCTTTGGATTCACCTTCGATGCTGCGAACATTTCACTGACCAGTACGAATGTGCTTTCTGTCACAACCAATTCCATTCTAAAAGGACCTGCCGGTAATGTCACGAGTCTGCAGTTCAATTCCGGCAATACGATGACCTTGAACAGGACGGCTAACTCCGCTGTCAAAGGGCTCATTTATCGAACCGGTTATTCGACTTCCGGCACCACCCAAGTGATGTTCTGCAGTTCTACTTACGGCAACGGTCGTGTTTGCGGATTAGGCGACAGCTCACCGCCGGACGACGGCACCGGTGACAGCAATGATGCTCTCTATTCATCGTATCGGACGGCCGTGAGCGGTAACCATCAACGCCTCCTCATCAATGCCGTCATGTGGCTGGCAGGAACCACTCCTTTGTCTCCCGTCGAGGATCCATCACCAACGGTCGACCGGATGTCTTACAAATCGGATGCAGCGGTATTTCCTAATCCGGCCGACGACCGCATAAATATTTCCGGTCTGCCGTTCGGAGACCAATTCCGTCTTGTGCTGAATGATCTGACCGGTCGTCAGATCCTGGATCAGGTGGTAATTGCTACTCCGTCCGGCATCGAGCTTCCGATCGACCGTCAGCAGGTTCCTGCCGGTATTTACCTGCTGAACGTAATCGGCATCCAGGAGCGCAATGTGTTCCGGGTCGTGCTGCAATAATTCTTTCGCTTAAAATTCTTTTCAGTAGTTCTGTTTACGTCCGGGTCAGCTTGAATGCTGTTGCGGATTTAGTTTCTCTTCCAGTTGCTGACGAAAGTCAGTCGTCCGGGTTTTCTCATCACTTATCTTCGGGTAACCCCGACACTCATGAACACACACATCGCTGAGGTACGCTTGCTGGAGGCAGTTGGTTTCGCTGCAGACAAACACCGTTTTCAACGCAGGAAAGATGAACATGCGACGCCATTCATCAACCATCCGATCAAAGTGGCCTGCCGTCTCACTGCTGCCGGTGAATCAGATGTCATCCTGCTGATGGCCGCCTTGCTCCACGACACCATCGAAGATACGGAGACTACCGCCGAGGAGCTGGCGATGAAGTTCGGTCGTGAAGTGGCCGACCTCGTCCTGGAGCTTACCAACGATAAACACCTTAGCCGGGAAGAGCAGAGACAGCAGCAACTCCTCAGGGCGCGCCACCGGAGCGAGCGGGCGCGCAAGATCAAGCTGGCCGATAAGATCTGTAATGTCTATGATATCCTCCATCACCCGCCACACGGATGGTCACAGGCACAAAAGACAGAATACATCCTTCATGCCGGACAGCTGGTCGACCTGATTCGGGGTACACACCCCGTTTTGGAGCATGCATTCGATGAGCTCTACCGTCAGGCGACAGAGCGCCTTCAGGGTGTTGAAATCCGGCCGCATTGAACGCGCTTCAAGGCGCATTTTTGCTAATTTTGGGGTTTTATCAGGCATATGGAAATCCCCAAGACCTACGACCCCTCCCTCGTTGAGGACAAGTGGTACCGCTTTTGGATGGAGCGCGGTTATTTCCGCAGCATCCCGGACGAGCGTGAACCCTATACCATCGTCATTCCTCCGCCGAATGTAACCGGTGTCCTTCATATGGGACACATGCTCAACAATACCATTCAGGATGTATTGATCCGCCGTGCCCGCATGCGCGGTTACAATGCCTGTTGGGTGCCGGGAACGGATCACGCTTCCATCGCTACGGAAGCGAAGGTGGTCGCGATGTTGCGTGACAAGGGAATCAACAAAAAGGACCTGACTCGTGAGAAGTTCCTCGAACATGCATGGGAGTGGAAGGAGAAATACGGTGGCATCATCCTAGAACAGCTCAAGAAATTGGGCGCCTCCTGCGATTGGGAACGTACGCGCTTCACCATGGAGGACGACCTCAGTGACGCGGTCATTTCGGTGTTCATCGACTTGTTCGACAAGGGGCACATTTATCGGGGTGTCAGGATGGTGAATTGGGATCCGCAAGGCAAGACGGCTCTCAGCGACGAGGAGGTGATCTATAAGGAAGTCCAGTCACGTCTTTTCCATGTGAAGTATCCCATCGTGGATGCTGAAGTGGCTGGTGCGATCAAGTCCGATGCCTCGGAGTGGAAAGTGGATGAGGATGGTTGGGTCTGTACTATCGGCGGCAAAACGTTTTCCGGCAAGGAATTCATCACGATCGCAACGGTGCGTCCGGAGACGATTCTCGGCGATACGGGTGTCTGCGTGCATCCGGAGGACGAACGTTATAAGTACCTGAAAGGGAAATTCGCTGTCATTCCCATGGTGAATCGCCCGGTGCCGATCGTGTTCGATACTTATATTGAAATGGAATTCGGTACAGGTGCATTGAAGGTGACGCCTGCGCATGATATCAATGACTATAACCTCGGACAGAAGTTCGGCTTGGAGGTGATTGATACCATCAATGACGACGGCACGATGAGTGCCGCCGCGAAGTTCTATGTCGGTGAAGACCGCTTCGCAGTCCGCAAAAAGATCGTCAAGGACCTGGAGGCCATGGGGCAGGTGGTCAAGATCGAGGACTACAAGAATAAAGTTGGCTATTCCGAGCGTACGGATGCGGTCATCGAACCCAAGCTTTCCATGCAGTGGTTCCTGCGTATGGACCAGGTTTCTAAGCCGGCATTGGACAATGTGCTGAACGGAAATATCAAACTGATACCGGAAAAGTTCGTGAACACCTACCGTCACTGGATGGAGAATGTGCACGATTGGTGTATATCCCGTCAGCTGTGGTGGGGACAGCGTATTCCGGCCTGGTTCGGACCCGGAAACGACTTTGTTGTCTGTAAGACGGTCGGCGAAGCGGTAGTGAAATTCGCTGCCAAAGGAGTCAATGTAAAGGAAGAGGACCTGCGACAGGATGAAGATGTGCTTGACACCTGGTTCTCCTCCTGGTTGTGGCCGATTTCCGTATTCGACGGATTCAAGGATCCCGATAACAGGGACATCAATTACTATTATCCGACGAACGATCTTGTCACGGCTCCGGAAATCCTCTTTTTCTGGGTAGCACGCATGATCATTGCGGGCTATGAGTATAAGCACGAAAAGCCGTTCACGAATGTCTATCTCACCGGCATTGTCCGCGACAAGCTGGGGCGCAAGATGTCGAAATCGTTAGGGAACTCTCCGGATCCGTTGGATCTGATCGCCAAGTATGGTGCCGATGGTGTCCGGGTCGGCATGCTGCTCAGTTCGCCTGCCGGGAACGACCTGCTTTTCGACGAATCGCTGTGTGAGCAGGGAAGGAATTTCTCCAATAAGATCTGGAATGCGTTCAGGCTGGTGAAGGGATGGACGCCGGATGATACGCTCGCAATAACCGAAGAGAATAAAGCTGCTGTCCGTTGGTTCCACGAACGTTTCCGGGAGCAGTTGGCTGTCATCGATGACCACTATTCAAAGTACAGGATGAGTGATGCGCTCATGGCAAGCTATAAGCTCATGTGGGATGATTTCTGTTCCTGGTACCTTGAGATGGTGAAGCCTGCCTATTCCGAAAATGCACCTTCGCTCATCGACCGCGTCACTTATGAGGCCACCCTCGGTATTTTCGAACAGTTGCTTAAGGTGCTTCATCCGTGGATGCCCTTCCTGACCGAGGAGTTATGGCATCATCTGAAAGAGCGTTCGGTCGACGATTGCATCATCGTCGCACCATGGCCCGCTGCCGGTCCGTTCGATCAACAGTTGCTGGAAGAGTTCGCATGGGCCGCTGAAGCGATTTCACAAGTCCGCAATCTGCGAAGCTCTAAAGGACTTTCGCCACGTGAGCCGCTGAAGCTGCTGGTGCGTTCCGAAAAGGCGTTGCGCTCCGGATTCTCTTCCATCATTGTCAAGTTGGCAAACCTCGAGCGGTTCGACCTAGCCGCGGATAAGCCGGACAACTGTTTTTCCTTCCTTGTCGGTAAAGAAGAATGCTACGTTCCGGTATCGGGCAACATCGATATCGGTGCCGAACGGGAACGGCTTAACAAGGAGTTGGAGTACAATCAGGGCTTCCTCAGATCGGTACAAGCCAAGCTCGCCAACGAACGGTTCGTGTCGAATGCCAAGCCGGATATCGTGGAGAATGAACGGAAGAAACTGGCCGATGCTGAAGCCAAGATCCGGGTGATCGAGGATCAACTGGCGGCGTTAAGATGATCA
>JBJOMA010000217.1:0-4342 GCA_046052625.1 Bacteroidota bacterium | reverse complement strand
CACACACCAGATGGTGCGCCTCATCATTGCTGAACAGCTGTACCGTGCCATGACCATCCTCCGTAACGAGTCATATCATCATATCTGACCTATGCACGAGGCGATATCATTCGTAGACCTGATCGTTGCGCCTGTATTCCTGGTGCTCTTCTTTTTCCTTGCGCGTGGTATCGTCAGCCGTCGTATTGAAAAGGAACCCTATTACAAGTACTTCATCCCCGGACTGTTCGCCAAGATGTTCGGTGGTATTGCACTTTGTCTCGTCTATGTGTTCTATTTCAAAGGCGGAGATACGCTGAGTTATTACCATGACGGGGTCTGTCTATCGCGTCTTTTCCTGAAGAATCCCTGGCAGGCGATTCGGTTCATATTTGTCCCGCTTGACGCGGACATCTGGTTTTCCCTCGACGACTGGACCGGCTATTTGTTTTACGGTTACGACCTGCGTGCCACCATGGTGGATAAGATCACTTGGCCGTTGAACTTCGTCAGCTTCGGGAGTTATTTCGGTCAGACCGCCCTGCTCGCATTTATTTGTTATTTCCCCATTTGGCGGCTCTACAAGATGTTCGTCTATGAGATCCCCAACCTTGACTTCCAATTCGCGATTGCCATCCTTTTCATTCCTTCTGTGATCTTTTGGGGGTCCGGTCTGCTTAAGGATTCTATCACGTTCGCGTGCGTCGCACAGTTCACCGCAAGTTTCCATCATCTGCTGAAGATCCGGACAAAAAAGATCGCCAATATCCTGGGAATCGTAATAGCTTCCTATCTGTTGCTGCGCATCAAGCCCTACATCTTCTTCGCACTGCTTCCCGGAACCTCGCTCTGGCTGGTAGGCTATAACACTTCCAAGATACGTAACAAGCTGGTCCGTTCATCCATGATTCCGCTGGCTATCGTCTTTGCCGTCTTCACAGGATACCTGTTACTGCTCGCAATCAGTGAAAGTCTGGGAGAGTTTTCGGTCAACCGTGTCTTGGACAAAGCCATTCTTACACAGCAAGATTTAAAGCAGGATTATTATCAAGGCTCTTCATTCGATATCGGCGAGGTTGATGCCTCCATAAGAGGGTTGCTGCTAAAAGCGCCGAAAGCCGTGTTGGCGGCTTTGTTTCGTCCTTATATCTGGGAATCGTATAATCCCGGAATGGTCGTTTCCGGGGTTGAGAACCTGGTACTGCTCCTGATAACGCTCTGGCTGACAATTCGGCTGCGGATTTACAACATCTTCTTGTTGCTGTTCCGCCACCACGTCCTCTTCTTCAGTATCTTCTTCAGTGTCTTTTTTGCTTTCTCAGTGGGGCTGACTACTTCGAATTTCGGCAGCCTGGTCCGCTATAAGATTCCGGCAATCCCTTTTTTCGTTGCAAGTCTTTTCATCATTTTCAATACGTTCAAGCAGTTGCAGGAGGAAAGGAAGAATGCGAAAGCGGGTGATTTGCAACGGAATTGATTTTCCATTGCTTTTACTTCTTGGCAGCTACGACGATGTGATTAAGGCATAGGTCACGTTGGTCAGGAAGTGCCATTGAAAGGAGGCCGCCAAGCAGGTTCACAGCCCCGATTGTCACGAAGGAAAGTGGAAAGCGCAAATACTTGTTACGGGGCAGAAGTGCGTGATGTATGTAATTAGCAACCAGTACCGTGGTCGCTTGCAGGAAAGTAGATGAACGCTCAATCGAATGAATTTCATACCCGTTCCGTTCGAGCAAGCTCCTGATGCCGAAAGAAGTATAACGTGCGAAATCGTAAGGTTGCTCATGTTCCATGAAGACGAACGGGAGTGTCATCAGGAGCTTTCCGCCGGGCTTTAGTACTCGATGCATTTCGCGTAAGAGTTCTTCCGGTTGGAAAACGTGCTCGAATACCTCGCTGCTGAAGACCGAATCGAAACGGTTGTCAGGAAACGGAATGTTCCGCCCGTCATAAATCACGTCAACCGGTTCGTTTGAATGATCGTGTGCGGGATTGTTAATATCGATTCCTATATACTCATCGGCGATGAAAAGGTCCCTGTACGGTTTATTGCCGCATCCGACGTCTAATACGATTCCTTTACAGGCTGAAGCATGTCGTATAATTCCTTTGTAAATCCCACGCTTCGTGAAGTGGTTGGCGTTCGTAAGTAGAGAAAGCAGTCCCGGACGGAATTGCTGCTTACGGTTGAAAGCCTGTAACTGATGAATCATGGTTCTTGGAAGAGCGTTATACAGGTCTTTCGCTGTAAATGGAATCATAAACAGCGCAGGCGACATTGAAATTACGAAGGTTTTCGGCTAAAGGCCGTATACGTTTGTAAAGTTCTTCCGTTGAACTTGTTGAAAGCAGCTCGTTCATCTTTCGGATGCAACGTATATATTCTGACTTTTCCAGGGAGCGGATGACACAGCCGGCATCAGTGCTCCGGATAAGTTCTGAATCGTCTGCGATTCCTTCGGTGATGATCACCGGAAGCCCCAATGCCCAATATTCGGCATTCTTGATGGGCGCGGCATGTTTTCTGGAAGGAACCGGTGCATATGGAGAGAGACCGAAATCCCCCAAGCCCATGTATTCGGCCACCTGTGCATGCGGTACGAAGCGTTGGACAATGCATTCTTTGGGAAGACCGGCATTCAGAGCCCATCTCAGGACGTTCTCTTTCGGTTCACGACTGAGTAGCAGCAGCCGGAAGCGGTCTCCCCATTCTTCGTATGCTGCCTGACAAAGATCAAACACTTCCTGTTCGAGATACAGTCCGCCGAATTTACCCGCATATACACCGACGATCTTTCCCGAAAGTCCAAGCTCAGCTACCAATGCGTTTTTTTTGCGTTTTGAAAAGTCGAATCGTTCCAGATCCACGCAGGCCGGCTTTACGTATTCCCTCCCGGAAATGACGCCGTATCGGGACGAGGCATAGGATTTCATGTCGGCTGTACATGCAATAGTAATCGACGCACGTTTTGCCATTGCTTTTTCCAAGAGGAAAAAAACCTTGAACTTCAAACCGGATCTCCTCCAGGTTCCCGTTTCACTCATCACTTCCGCATGCGGTTCAAAGCTGTCAATAATCAGTCTCTTGCCGGTCAACACCGATAAAAGGTAGCCGGGAACACCGCCTGACATGCACCAGGCATGGATGGTGCCAATTCGCTTTTGAAGGATGAGAATTGAAAAGCCGATGAGACGTGGCAGCCAGAGAAGTAATTGCGGGCCGAAACGGTAGTAGGGAAGCCTTACCCAATGAATGCCTTCCAGTTCAAGTTGTCTGGTCGTTTTCAAACGCTCCTGACTGCTCATGGCGTCTTGCCGTTTTTCTACGGAGAGCAGATAGACCGGATAGGACGGATCGACGGCTGCCCTGATCTGCCTCACATAGGGCAGGGTATAGGCTTGCATCAACGCGTCCCGGAAACTGAAATAGGTTGTGACGAAAACGCCCTTTTGTTCTTTTGGTTTCATCGTTTTCGGTCCGTCAGTTTCATGATTCGGTTGCCGAGCAGTAGACGGATAATCAGTCGAAGATAGTTAATCCTGAAGCCGCTTTCAGCTATTCCTTTTCGTAGGTAAATCCAGGCGTTTTTTCGGTCATTCGCCTGAAGGCAATTCATGGCTGAAAAGTAGACGCTATAGGCATTCAGTGTGTACTTCTCTTCAGCATCAAGATCCACGTTTTCCAGAATCCATTTGGAGGCTTCGCGCATCCGTTCCGCTACTTTAACGGGATTAGCTGTCATGCTGCGTTCAGGATGGTCGACGATGTGATAGGTGACGGCATCGATCAGATAGGTATTTGAATGCCGGAGGTTCGAGAGGTTAAACATCCAATCCTCGAGAATCGCATATTTCCTGTCGTCCTCGAAAAGCTTCAGATCGGGATTCTGTCGTTTTACACAACTGTACATTCCCAGGATGTTGCCCTTCAACAGGATTTTGTAATCGTAATAGCCTTCCTTCATTGAGCAGACCGGAGTCGGAATGTGTTTGTCGTTTCGAAGGAAATCAAATTTTGTTGTAAGGAAATCCGGGTGATTCTCTCTCACTATACAGTCGTAAAGGACGGATAAGTGCTGCTCATCGATTCGGTCGTCGGAATCCATGAATATAAGGTAGGTTCCTGTTGCGGAGCGTATTCCTGTATTTCGCGCAGCCCCGCGTTCACGATTGGGTTGTGTGATGATCCGAAGACGTGCTTCCTCCTTGAATATTTCAGAGAGATGTGCCGAGGTTCCGTCCGTGCTCCCGTCATCGACCATTACGATTTCGAAATCCGTGAAACGTTGTTTAAGGACATTTCGGATCGTTTCTGTGACGATATCCTTGCGCTGATAGGTGGCGATGATGAAACTGAAGAAAG
>JBJOMA010000216.1:0-3390 GCA_046052625.1 Bacteroidota bacterium | reverse complement strand
TTCCGGAAGACAGCACCATTACCGTATGTCTGCCCGTCAGCGATGTGGATGGTCCTTCCATACTGCCTTCTTCCTGCGGCGGTCCTTCCAACGGTACTGCTTCTTCGTTCAGCGTTTCCGGCAATTCCGTCTGCGTGACCTATACGCCGAACCAGAACTACACCGGAACGGATACTATCTGCCTGATCGTATGTGACGGCGGTAATCCATCCTTATGCGACACCAGCCGTATCATCATCAACATCGAATGCAAGCTGCCTGCGGAACCCACCACCAGTGTGATACAACCCGGATGCGGTGGAACCACCGGTTCGATAACGGTGAATTCGCCGATCAGATCGGATTATACATACAGCATAGACAGCGTCAACTATCAATCGGTTGCGCTTTTCAGCGGCGTGGCTCCTGGAACCTATTTTGTAACGGTAAAAAAGGACAATTGCATTTCACCGGCTGACACCGTAGTCGTGAACAATCCGTTGTCTGTTCCGTCTGCACCGACGGTCACTGTCACGGATCCGACTTGTACGGTCGCTACCGGATCGCTCGAAGTGACGGCTCCGACAGGATCCGGCTTTACCTACAGCATTGACGGTTCTACGTATCAGACATCTACCACCTTCGGAAGTCTCTCCTCCGGCAGTTATTCCGTAACGGCCAAAAACTCGGACGGCTGCGTATCTCCTCCGACGCTCAAGACCGTTGCACCGCAACCGCCCACGCCGGCTGCACCTACTGTCACTGTCACCGACCCGACCTGCACGGTCGCTACCGGTGAACTGCTTGTGACTGCACCGACAGGAACCGGACTTTCATATAGCATTGACGGTTCGAATTACCAGGCGACGGGTTACTTCTCATCATTGTCTTCCGGCAGTTATTCAGTAACCGTACAGAATTCGGACGGATGTATCTCTCCTGCGACTGAAAAGACAATTGAGACTCAACCTGAAACTCCGGCTGCTCCGACCGTTTCCGTAACTCAGCCGACCTGTGACGTTTCAACGGGAAGCCTGACGGTAACTGCTCCTACCGGAGGTGGCATGAAGTACAGCACCGACAGTACCACGTTCCAATCCAACGCCACGTTCAGCGGACTGTCTTGGGGCACGTACCGCGTTTGGGCGAAAAACGTTGACGGCTGCATCTCTAACGGAACAGATGCCGTCATCAACCAGCAACCGGCGACGCCTTCAGCACCCGGCCTCAGCGTGACGCAACCTACCTGTATAGTAAGAACAGGAACCGTGAATGTCATTAGTCCTACAGGAACCGGAATGACGTACAACATCGATAACGGCACCTTCCAGTCTTCGACCACTTTCAGCAGCCTGAGTGCAGGAAGCTACTACATCAGGGCGAAGAACAGCGACGGATGTATCTCGCCCGCATCGAATGCTGTCATCAACGCTGCACCTCCGATCCCGGCGCAGCCGACCGTATCAAGCACACATCCGAGCTGCACATCATCTACTGGCTCCCTGACCGTCACAGCACCTACCGGGACCGGGCTGACATACAGCATAAACGGCATCAGTTACCAAGCAGGAACGACCTTCAGCTCACTCGCCACCGGTACGTACCCTGTCACGGTAATGAATAGCTCCGGCTGTATCTCACCAGCCTTCAATGCAGTAATCAATGCAATACCGAATTGCAGCGCGGGAATCTACCCAACAGCAGCGTCCTGCAGCACCTTCCAGACCGGAACGGTTCAAATGACAGAGGCTTGCTACACTGTCAGTAGAGGAAAAGTATCGAACGTAACTCCAGGAGCCATATTCTATTTCGGATATGTGACAGCACCTTCCTCCTCTTTCACCATCGACGTGGTCCAATCGACACAACTGTCAAATTTCCGTCTGTTCTCCGTATTCCAGACCAATCAGGCCATCCTGTGGGATGCCGCTTGCAGCAAGAAAGCAACGGGAGCCCAGACCACAACCGGTCAGGCGAGAATTACCGTGACAGGAGCTATTCCGGGTCGTACCTACGTTGTCAATGTGAAGTACGATTCCAAATCAGTGATCGGCAGTACGATCTCCGGAACTCCGCCTATTAACACCTACACCTTCTCCATGAAAGTGAACGGCGTTGCGGTGCCTAATTCTTCCGTCAATTTACTGTTCAAGTCCAGCAATTGCACAGCAATCAGGACTATGAATGGCATGGGAAAGGAAGAATATCCGATCATCGCGTATCCGAACCCGACATCCTCCTCCGTATTCCTTTACTTTGAAATGGAAGAGCCCGGGGACGTACAGTTCTCGGTATTCAACAGCATCGGAGAAATCGTTCTGTTCCGTGAAGCACGATACGAAGATGCCGGCCAGTACAATTTCGAGTTGCCGCTTTCAGACGGAAATCTGTCAAAAGGCATCTACCTAGTGCGTGTGATCCGTAACGGACGCATAGATGTCATCAGGGTGGTACTGGACAAGTAAAATCAGTTCAGCAGCTTGCAAAACGGGGAAAGCGCTTAAGCGCCTTCCCCGTTTTCTTTTCTCGCCTTCTAAAGGCTCGATTCAGATAGCAAAAACAGTTCAACCGCTCTTGCGGACATATTTTGTCAGAATGACTATCTGTTGTCCTTCGATCTTCCCTTCGATCTGAGCGGTATTGTCCGGAACGAGGCGGATGCTTTTCACTACCGTTCCGATTTTCGCGTTGACCTGCGAGCCTTTGACATCCAGTGATTTGATGAGCGTGACAGTGTCGCCTGTTTGAAGCAGCGCGCCGTTACAGTCACGGTGGAACTCCTCTCCATCCGATTCCAAATGATCGCCCGTGGCTTTGGCGAATGCCAAACGATCATCGTCCAGATACATCATATCCAAAAGTTCATTCACCCAAGATTCATTCTTCAGACGGTTCAGCAAGCGCCACGAAACGACCTGCACGGCTGGCACATCGCTCCACATGCAGTCCTTCAGGCATTGCCAGTGAGCCGCATCAGGTTCTGTACGCTTTTCAAGTTGTGCCAGGCAGCGCTCGCAGACGAGGATGGCATCATCGGCGCCGGGAGCACTGACGGGTGGAAGCTGATAAACAAAAAGTGATTCGGCAGATGCGCATAGCTCGCAGCGGCTGCCGCTGCGTTGCAGGAGTTGATTTTCGACGGACATGAGGCTGCAAGGATACGGAAAAGGTGCGGCCGGGAGAAGGCGACACAGCTAACTTATCCAAAATAAATCGTTTGAGTCCAAGCACCAGAATGTTACCTTCAATGCATCAGCGGGTCAGCTAGTGAAGGCAACTTTGCAAGATATCTTTATCCGATTAAAGAGAGAACCTGAAGGATTTTAACTTCCATGAACACTACTAGACTCTGGGGTCAAATATTCCACTCCGTACGGTAGGTCACCATGAGGCAATCCTTGATAGCCGCCA
>JBJOMA010000215.1:0-14987 GCA_046052625.1 Bacteroidota bacterium | reverse complement strand
CGCCGTACGACGCACCAGGTTGACGGTCGAGTTCGTGTCACAGGTACCGTTCAGGAACCAGTTTCCGCCGGCCGTGGTATCCTTGATGATTGTCCAGGCGTTGCCTGCATTATTCGAATAGCTGCCGGGCAGGTTCTGAACGGTCATGGTATACAGTCCGTCGCCCGCTGCGGAAATCCGTGTCATCGCTGCGTTGTAGGCATTGATAGTCCATTTTCCGTTGTTTAATCCGTCGAAATTATAGCGACGGTTACATTCCACGATGTTCAACGGCGGCGGTAATACCGTGTGTGTGCTGAAGTATCCCAACAGATGGTCGATGGTGGTGGCGGAAGTGAAATTGATATTGGCCCGGTGATATCCTTTTACCGCTTCACCGACGGGGAAATCATAGGCCCCGGTGGGAAAGATCCAACGACGAAGGAATCCCTGGACGAAACTGTTGGGAGAACCGGCGGTCACGCTGCCGACACGCCGGTTGAATTGCCGGACTTCGTTCGCACCGGTGATGATTCGTCCACGGACAAGGTTCAACCAACCGGAGTTAGCGTTCATGCAGAGATTCGTCTGCAACGTCAATCCCGGCCCGTTATGGTTCATGTTGACGACATTGAGGTCGAGCTGAGTAAGTCCCTGGTTATAGCGCTGGGCTGCCGTACCGTTGAACTCAAGGAATCCCGGTGCAACATTGAGAAAAGTTGCGTTGCCGTTATTATTGAAAAAATCGAGCCCTACCCGGAGGTTGTTGCCGTTCGCATTGAAGATACTGTTCACATTAGCGGTGGTAAAAGAACCCCGCATATCCAAATCGTTCATCAGATTCACCTGCAGTCCGGCGGCACTCGCGCTGACCGTAAGGTTTCCGAGGGCATTGAGGCCGACAAAATTTCCTGACATGAGGTGAGAGACCGGCGCACTGAACAGGATGGTGGAAGTCGGAGCGCATCGCAGGTTACCGTTGTTGATCAGGTTTCCGCAGATCGTTACCGTTACTCCTGCATTGATAGTCACGGTCGCACCCGGCTGTATTTCCAGGTTCTTGAATGTCTGGTTGGCCGAGATGACCGGCTGGACAGAAAATGGCGAAACGATTCCGTCGACCGAACAGCTGGGGACATTGCAACCGCCCCAGTTGGAGGAGAGAGCGGAATTGGTATTGGTTCCGCCTGTCCAGGTGACCGAGGTGGCCGTATTACCTACATAACCGATCGGACTGTTCCGGAAATCGATCCTGAAACCGGAAGTACTGTTCGAGAAATTACTGATAGCGAGAAGAACTACATCACCGGCAGAAACCGGCAACTGTTGTTCATACGCACCGTTGTAGAACGGATTCGGATTGTAGGTGCCACAATTAGGACATGACTGTGCCGTCAAAGAAGCCGGTGCACTGAAGCCTGCTGCTCCGTTCAGACCGGTGACACCCAGATAGGAATAATTGCAACGTAGCGGCACGGCGGTACCTGCTGCGATCTGAGAGCATGTCACAGCCCCGGTACCTGTTGTACGCCAAAGCGCAAAATCATAATCGGTTTCGTCCTGCAAAGCCACATTGAAATCATTGGGGACGATATCGAACACCAGATTACCGGCTGCATTGATCGGGATGGTGTACCAGACGATATTTCGTTCGGAGGAAGCCAGACAGTAGGATGTCGGAAGGTCACAGTTGGCACCGAAGCCCGCATATCCCGGATCAGATACCTGGAAAAACGGGCTGCAGACGGGATTCGGGAGTATGCAATCCATTCCTGCCATCGGCGGGAATGTCGCAGCACCGTCGATGGCGAGGATGTCAAAAGAGCCTGTCGTGGACGCTGCGCCGTCTACGGCGATGTAATAGGTCGTGCCGGCAGTCAGTCCGGTCACATACAATTGCGAGGAAAAATTGGTGATGGAACCGCATGTACCGGCGTTGTCATTGCAGGCAACGTAGGTAAGTGCAGAACAGGTTCCGGAATACAAAGCGATCTGCGTATTGGACAACGTCCCGGGAAAGGTTTTTATACGAAGGGAAGTCGAAGTCGGAATCACACGGTACCAAACAGTGTTTCTGGCACCGGCAGCATCCCAGCAGGCAGGAACAGCAGGCTCGCCTGAACTTCCGGAGCAGGAATTGTCACCCGGTTCCGAAGTCCCCAGAATCATGCTGACGGCATTACAAGGAAGGTCATTTGCAGGGCCGTTTCCGTTCAGCTGTATGCCAAGATCATAGGTCACATTGGCCGGTGGCGCCCAGGAGTCGATGATCAGATAATAAGTACCGGTGGACGGCAATGGAATGGAGCCGTTCAACGCACCGGAAACCGCTCCGCCGGCACTAGCGACGCAAACAGCACCGGCAGAACCCGGACATCCGAACGAAAGCTGGAAGCCGATGTTCGAACTGTTCGCATTTGTTATTGCCACACTGATGCACTGTCCGGCGGTACCTGAAAAGGAATAGACTTTATCCTCCCCTGATTGATACAACGTATTGCAGGCACCAGTGGTGGTGTTGGTATAATCATTCCCTGCGCAGGAGGTCGATTGTCCGGTGGCAATATAAGGCAACGTCATAGGGATTGCGGTCGAACACGTTGCACCCTGTATCGAGTTGCTGGGAGCGGATATGGAAAGCGAGTAAGGATTACACGCAGGCGAGGGCCATGAATCGATGATCAGGTAATAAGTGACGCCGGCGGTGACGGTGGCGCAGAAACTCTTAGAGCCGCTGCTGCTCTGAAGATTGGTGACACAGGTTCCGCCTCCGAAAGGACAACCGGCATAAAGCATCAGTCCGGTATAGGAACCGGTCGAGTTGAGCGCGATGGTCGTTGTACCGGTGACGGTCGGTGTAAAGACGTACACGGCATCTTCACCATCGTAATAGTAGGAAGCGCCGCAGACAGGAACGTTGGTAGAGTTTAGGTCGTTCACCATGCCGCACGTGGTCACGTTTCCGGAGCTATAGGGCAGCGAAGCGACTGTCACGACGCCGGTTCCAAGTCCGGACGGACAGGACAGCACCGGCGGAGCGGTCAGGCAAAGGGAGAAGGTTCCGGTGGTGGAACCTGAATAATTCCACATCCGGATATAGTACGTGTTGCCGGGAATGAAATCCGTACGTTGGATCATCGGCATGAAACCGTTCGGCGAGTCGTCATCGTCGCACTCCACCAGCGTGAGGCCTGCACACGTACCGGAATACAGCGCCATTCCGCCGTCGGTAATGGTGCCCGTGTTGGAATTGAGTGTCATGGAGGCGGAAGTCGCGACGAAAGAATACCAGACATCTACCGTGGTACCGGTGAGGAAATTGGCGCAACCCGGAGCCGGCGCAGTGGATGAAGGAGTAGCACCGACGGTCGTACCATTGGTATAGACGCAAGTGGAATTCACCGGGATCGGTATGGCGCTGGCACACTCATCACCGGTCGCTGTTCCGGTAGAACTGCCGGTCACGCAACTCAGGTTTAGTGTCCAACCGGAGTAATTGATGCTGATGTCGGAAGTGAACTTGAAGCACAGACAACCGCCGGCGTTGGTCGCGGTAACCGGGGAAGTGATAGTGGTACCCGTAAAATTACCCAGAAGCGGAGCCGCAGTTGTAGTTCCGTCATAGACCTTGAGGTAATCGAATCCGCTTTCCAGGTTGAAACCTCCGGCAGGACATGTTACGGAAATCTTCTGACCCGCGGTGGAGGGGCAAAAGGTGGTCGTTGAGTTTTCATTGTCAGAATAGTTGCCTCCGGCGCCTCCGCTGTCATAAAAAGTACCGCCACAGGTGGTATAGGTGGTGCCGTTACTGGGCAGATACGTCTGGGCAATGGAAATTGCCGGAAGCAGCAGAACCGTTGCAAGCATCCGGAAGATGCCCCTGGCAGTATTGATCAGTGGGATGCTTGCGAACAAACCTTGGAAATTAAGGGAGGATGATTAAATTTTATCTAAAACGTTAATTTCAAATATACCAAATTGACCCTGGAAAAGCACTTATTTCTACATTTTTCGCACAAAGTTGCCAACGGGCACCTTGACATAAAGGGTCAAAAAGACGGAAATCGGCCTAAAAAAGGGAGGAATAACAGCTTCTTTCGGAATTTAACAGGAAGCGGGTCGGGTGTATGCGATAATTTCTATTTTTGTTGAAACAGAAAGCAAGACCTTATGTCGGATTACAACAACCAGAGGGAGGAAGTATTTTCCAAATCCGTACGTGCCGGAAAGCGGACCTACTTCTTCGATGTGAAAAGCACGAAATCGAACGATTATTACCTCACAATTACCGAGAGCAAGAAGCGACTTGGTGATGACGGTAATCCTTACTTCGAGAAGCATAAGATTTTCCTTTACCGTGAGGACTTCGACAAGTTCATGGACGGAATCCGTGAGGCTATGGATCGTATCCAGACACTTCAACCGAATCCTCCCTCCTATCCCTCCTCCTCGCAGGAATCCTCTTCCAACTACAGCAACGTCGATTTTGACGACCTGGGAAAATAATCATTGATTGTTATTGTTAAACAACTGGCCTCGCGTTGCGGGGCCTTTGTTTTTATATTCCGACCATGAACAGCCTAGTGTTACTATCCTTCTGGAAATCCGCGTCCTGACTTGGATTTTGTTGGTAACTTTCAATTTCTGCACCCCCTTAAAAACTATCTTTGCAGGTCATAGCGCCATGTTAGTCACCTATTACGGACACTCCTGTTTTGGCATTGAAGCCGGCGGCAAGCGATTGCTGTTCGACCCCTTTATTTCAACCAATCCGCTTGCGAGCCACATCCGTTTGGAGGACATTTCGGCCGACTACCTGCTTGTCTCTCACGGACATGTCGACCATACCCACGACCTGATAGCTCTTGCCAGGCATACCGGCGCCACCCTCATCTCCAACTTCGAGATTTGTGAGTGGGCCGCCGACAAGGGAGTCCGCAATACCCATCCGATGAATATCGGCGGACATTGGATGTTCGATTTCGGTAAAGTCAAATGTGTGAATGCGGTACACTCCAGTAGCCTTCCCGACGGAACTTACGGAGGCAGTCCGATGGGCTTCCTGATCGAATCCGCTTCAGGCAATTTCTATTATGCCGGTGACACAGCATTGCACTACGACATGAAGCTCATCGGCGATTACAAACGTATCGACCTTGCATTCCTTCCACTGGGGAACAATTTTACGATGGGCATTGACAATGCGGTCATCGCATCAGAGTTCATCAAGTGCGACAAAATCGTCGGGATGCACTACGATACCGTCGACACGATACGCATCGACCACAACGAAGCCACCCGTAAGTTTTCGGCTGCGGGCAAACGCCTTCATCTCCTCAAAATCGGCGAAAAAACCGAACTGTAACACAAGACACGAAACACACACACCATATGGGAAAGATCATAGCCATTGCCAACCAGAAAGGCGGCGTCGGAAAGACGACCACCGCCATGAACCTGGCCGCAAGTCTGGCCGTACTCGAATACAAGACGCTCATCATCGACAGTGATCCGCAGGCGAACGCCACCTCCGGGGTCGGCTTCGATCCGCGTACGGTCAAGACCAGCATTTATGAATGTATTGTCAACCAGGTGAACCCGAAGGAGATCGTACTCAAGACCACCACGCCGAACCTCTTCCTCATCCCCTCCCACATCGACCTGGTCGGTGCTGAAATCGAGATGATCAACCTTCCCAACCGGGAACGGAAGATGAAGGAAACGCTTGCCGGGTTAAAGGAACAGTTCGATTTCATCATCATCGACTGTTCGCCGTCGTTGGGACTTATCACCATCAACTCCCTGGTCGCCGCTGATTCGGTGATCATTCCGGTCCAGTGTGAATACTTCGCACTCGAGGGACTTGGCAAGTTACTTAACACCATCAAGATCGTACAGAGCCGTTTGAATCCGGAGCTGGAAATCGAAGGCATCCTGCTGACGATGTATGACCAGCGACTTCGTCTGGCCAATCAGGTCGTCGAAGAAGTCAAGACCCACTTCCAGCAGATGGTTTTCGACACCATCATCCAGCGCAACACCAAGTTGAGCGAAGCCCCTTCTTTCGGTCATACGATCATCATGCATGACGCCACCAGCAAAGGCTCCGTGAATTACCTGAACCTCGCGCGTGAAATACTGCAGAAGAACAACCTGACCAAGATCCGTGAGTCGGAAAAGAAAATACCGCTGACCAATGAGCAATAATCCGAAGCGCAGTGCGTTGGGACGAGGCCTGAGCGCTTTACTGGAGAACTCCGAGACCGACATCACCTCGAAACCGACATCGACCGGAGCAGCTAACGGCGGCGCCATGAGCGGCGTAGCGGAGCTCCCGCTTGATCAGATAGAACCGAATCCTTTCCAGCCCAGGACCGAATTTCCGAAGGAGGAACTGAAAGAACTCGCAGATTCCATCCGCGAGCAAGGTATCATTCAGCCCATCACCGTCCGTAAGATGGGTTATGACAAGTACCAGATCATCTCCGGAGAGCGTCGCTTCCGTGCCTCCAAACTGGCGGGCCGCACCTCGGTACCCGCTTATGTACGGGTGGCGAATGACCAAGCCATGCTGGAGATGGCCCTTGTCGAAAACATCCAGCGACAGGAACTCAATCCGCTCGATATCGCCATCAGCTACAAACGGCTGGTCGACGAATGCGGACTGACACAGGAGCAGTTGAGCGATCGTGTAGGCAAGGAACGATCGACCGTCACGAATTTCATGCGCCTGCTCAAGCTTCCTCCGGAGATCCAGGCCGCTCTGCGCGACAACCGGATCACCATGGGACATGCACGTGCACTGCTCGGTATACGCGACATAGACGAACAGTTGATGGTCTACAAAGCCATCCTTGAAAAAGAGCTGACCGTACGCGAAGTGGAAACGCTTGCCGGACATTCCAAGCCGCAAAATACTGCTAAACGCAAACCAGCTTCCGGAAAAGATAAGCTATCCGCCTCGATGGAAGACATCCGCAAACGGCTTTCCGATCTGCTTGAAGCACGCGTACAATTGTCTGCAAGACCCAACGGTAGCGGCACCATCACCATCCCCTTCAGCGACACCCAGGACTTGAACCGCATACTGGATCATCTGGACCTTTGATCCGAAAAAACAACTACGATAGTACCGGGATGTCCGTCACATGCGGTGGCGCCTTCTTCAATTTACATAACGTGTACCTGCGTCTTTTCCTCTTGCTTCCGACCGTGCTGTTCTTTACAGCCACTGTCAACGGACAACAATCGCTGAAAGATTCGCTCACCGCGGTATCCAGGGCGCGAGCAAACAAAGCGGTGCTTTATTCGGCTATCCTTCCCGGATCCGGACAAGTCTATAACCACAAATACTGGAAAGTGCCGTTGGTGATCGGTGGATTTGCCGGCTTGTATTATGCCTCCGAGTTCAACAACCGATACTACCGGGACTTCCGGAACGCCTATATAGCGAGGGTCGACGGAGATTCATCGACGGCGGATCCGTATCCGCTTTACTCATTGGAAGACATACGTGTACGTAAGGACTATTACCGTCGCACCCGGGACCTTTGTTACATCCTGATGGGAGGACTTTATGTCTTGACGATGGTCGATGCATACGTCGATGCCCAGTTGAAAGATTTCGACGTCAGCGAAAAGCTCTCGCTCAAAATTCATCCTGAGTTTAGTTTCTCTTCTAATTTCGCACCCGTAGCAGGAATGGGGTTACGCCTCTCCCTGCGCGGCACCACACATGAACATCGCTCTCCTGGGATACGGTAAGATGGGTAAGTCGATCGAGTCTTTGGCCCTCGCGGCCGGTGACGCGGTAGTACTGAAAGTCGATGTCGGCAATGCCGCCGACTGGACCGATACGGATTTGAAGAAAGCCGACGTGGCGATCGAGTTCAGTCGGCCGGACAGCGCTGTAGGTAATATCCTGCGTTGCTTCAATGCCGGTGTTCCTGTTGTAGTAGGCACCACCGGCTGGCTGGAACAGTTACCGTTTGTAAAAGAGGAATTGAAACGAAAAGACGGCACACTTCTGCATGCCTCGAATTTCAGCATCGGGGTCAATCTGTTCTTCGAACTGAACAAGCACCTGGCACGACTGATGGCCCGTTATCCCGAATACCGACAGGTCTTCGTCCATGAGACGCATCACGTGCATAAACTCGATGCACCCAGCGGCACGGCAATCTCCATCGCGTCACAGATTGTTGAACGAAACGAGCGGTTCAGTGATTGGACCTCTGTCGCCTATGAGAACCGATCAGCGGCTGACTTCGACTCCGGCTCTCTGCCCGTCTATCACACACGTGCTGATGAAGTGCCGGGTACGCATAATGTGACCTATGCATCTCCGACGGATGTGATCGAAATACGGCACATCGCCAATAACCGGGACGGATTTGCCCGCGGAGCCTTGTCTGCAGCCCGGTGGTTGTGTGGAAAAAAGGGATATTTCACGATGGAAGATTACCTGGAACTATGAATATCGCATTAACGTTCATTAACCTCATTCCAATACAAGTTATAGTACCTTTACCTCAACAATACCTCGCATGAAACGAATCAGGATCAACTGGGACCTCATAAAGGATATCGTATTCAGCATATTCACGCTCGGCGTATGGTTGCTGCTCAAGACACGGCCCGGACAGCATAAATCCGTCGCCCGGGAGTGGGTGGATGCCATCGTCTTCGCGGTCATCGCAGCGACCATCATCCGTACATTCCTGATCGAGGCCTATACGATTCCCACACCTTCTATGGAGAAGTCACTGTTGGTGGGCGATTTCCTTTTCGTCAGCAAAGTGAGTTACGGAGCCCGTATTCCGATGACACCGCTGTCTTTTCCTCTAGCTCACAACACGCTACCGGTGATCGGCGGCAAATCCTATTTGGAATGGATCAAATTCGGTTATTACCGCCTTCCGGGACTTGGAAAAGTGGAAAGAGGCGATTGCGTGGTCTTCAACTGGCCGGCGGAATCCGAAGGAAGGCCGGTCGATAAAAAAGAGAATTACATCAAACGTTGCATCGGTATCGCAGGTGACACGATCCAGTTGAAAGACCAGACAGTCTACATCAACGGTCAAGTGCAGGCGTTACCCGAAAAGTCACAGAGCTCCTACCATGTAATAACGGATGGCAGCGGATTCAGTGCGCAGGCCCTCAGCCGACTGGGAGTTACCGATGTCGAACCGATCTCCTCCATGGAGTTCAACATGCACCTTACACGTAAGGCGGCCGAAGAGATGAAGTCATTCGGGAACATCCGTATGATCGAAGCCAATCATGTCCCGCAGGTCAGCTATCAGGACTTCATTTTCCCATTCGAGGGCCGGTACGGATGGAATGTCGACAACTTCGGCCCGTTGTATATTCCGAAAAAAGGAGTAACCGTCGCATTGGATGAGCGGATACTTCCGCTGTACAAGAAGGTCATCACCGAATACGAAGGCAACGAGCTGGAGGTCCGTGACGGCAAGATCATCATCAACGGAAAAGTAGCCGATTCATACACCTTCAGTATGGATTACTACTTCATGATGGGCGACAACCGCCATAATTCACAGGACTCCCGCTTCTGGGGATTCGTTCCTGAAAACCACATCGTCGGTAAAGCGGTCTTCATCTGGATGAGCTGGGACAGCAACGGTACGTTCCTGAACAAGATCCGTTGGAACCGCCTTTTCAACCGAATCAGGAATTCATAAACCGGCAAGGAACTTCACAGTATCCACACCGTCGGCATAATCCTGCAGGGACGGGAATTGCGTTTTACCGAAATCAACAAAAGGCGGATCGCTTTCTGCCGGCTCGCTTTTCCTCTTTGTACGTTCACTTACAGCTACGCACTGGATTAAATCGGATTTTTCGACCAGCGTATTCGTCAGTTTCTTCAAGTCGTCATAAAACTCGTAATGAACTACCGCCAGCGGTGAGGCGATCCGTTCGTCCTCTCGGATCATCAGGAAATTATTCTGCAGGAAGGGCAACTGCTTCAGCAGGAAAACCGCATGGTGATAATCGAAGTTGTTCATGTATTTGTGATGCCCCATCACGACATGCCATGGATAGATCGCTTCGAAGAAGGGTGAAAAGTCATAGCCGTGCGGCACGAACAGCTTTGAAATATTCCTGCATCCAAGACCGAAGTAACTGAAGATGTCAGCCCCCAGTGATGTCAATTCACCGGTCGTCTCCTCGCCCGTCAGCACCGCGATACCGTTGCGGTTCTTCCGAATGATATGTGGATTCTTACCGAAATAATATTCGAAGTACCGGGCCGAGTTATCGCTGCCGGTCGCTATGACCGCATCTGTTCCGACGAGTTTTTCGGTGAATGATACGGATTCGGCCACCTGCGGATCAATGGACTTCATCAGATCGAGCACCCATGGCAACAAATAGGGATCGTCAGAAGCGTTTTTACCGACATACCGATGACCTGAAAGGAAGACCGAGAGCAGGTCGTGCATTCCCACAAAAGGGATGTTGCCCGCATTGATGACTCCAACTAATTTCAGTCGCGAGGGCAAGTGAGGCAGTTCATACGCCCCGGCCCACTGCTCCACTTTTTCCGGTCTTAACGCCTCAGTCCAAGCAGTCAAGGCGAGGTGAACAGAAGCCCTGGTAAACCAGGGATTCCGGGTTTGGACCGCTCCCAGCCACGATGACCAGTCCGAGGAAATATTGTCGTTTGCCGGATCAATTTGCCGACAGACTTCTTCAAGCCTGATTCCCAACGACTTGAGAATATTAATACGATTTTTCAGCTCCATTTGCACCCAAATTTCATCATTTTGCGTTGAACAAATTCTCATTATTTTTGTCTTCTAATTAAATTATCAAAACCACACCCCAGAAATGGCCATCAAAATCACGGAAGAGTGCATCAATTGCGGTGCTTGCGAGCCCGAGTGTCCTAATAACGCCATATACGAAGGCGGCGCCGAATGGCGCTTCTCCGACGGAACCTCCCTTAAAGGAATGGTTACGCGTATGGATGGTTCCCAGATCGATGCCGATTCGGCTCAATCTCCCGGAGCCATGGATATTTACTACATCGTCACAGACAAGTGCACCGAGTGCGTCGGTTTCCATGATGAGCCGCAGTGCGCGTCCGTCTGTCCCGTCGACTGTTGCGTAGACGATCCTGATCACCGCGAATCAAAAGAGGCGCTGACCGCTAAGAAAGACAAAATGCACGCCTGATGCGCGCCCAATGAATATCCGGAACCGCAGTACTTCGTGCTGCGGTTCTTTCTTTTTATCACCATGTCCTCACGTTCCGCCCTTCTGCTTATTGTGCTTTTGCTAACCGGAAAAGCAGCCAGCTGTTCGCCGGCGGATTCCGCGATTACTGCGATCGATTCGCTGGTGCGCATCCTGCAGCGCGGTCCGGACGATGCATCCCGATTCGAGGCGAACCGCGAATTCCTCCGGATCGTGGAAAGCAGACTGAGGAATGACAGTGTTACGGAACGATGCCCGCAGATCGCTTCCAATCTTTCGTGCGTCCATGCAAAAGGCATACGAATCATGACCTGGACGGTTCCCTCCTACGACGGCGACAAGTACCGTTATTTCGGATTCATCGAACGCTTCGACCCGAAGACCGGAGAAAGGAATCTTTTTCCGTTGACCGACTCCACGGAAGCGATCCGTAAACCGGAGTCAGAAAAACTGTCGCCGGAAAAATGGTTCGGCGCAGCGTATTATGGTATCGTGGAGCGCAGAAAATCCGGCAAAACCTACTACACCTTGTTAGGCTGGAAAGGAAAGGACCGGCGCGTTACACAGAAAGTGATGGAAGTGCTCTATTTCGACGGTGACGAAATCCGCTTCGGCGCACCGCTCTTCAAGAAAGAGAAGGTCTACCGGTCGCGGGTCGTATTCAGTTTCACTTCTCAGGCTGTACTGTCGCTCCGTTACGAACCCGCCAAACGGATGATCATTTATGACCACCTGTCAGGACCGAAAGTTCCAGGCTCCGGCACACCGGACCCTGCATTGAGCGGACCGGACGGCAGTTATGACGGATACAGATTCCGTTCCGGTCATTGGCAGTGGTACGGTGATCTTAAAATAAAACCCAAACAGGACAAGCAGCGCTGAACCTTCAGCCGCACATAATTTTCTACCTTCGCATCTCCGATATGTCGATAGAATTCAAGAAGTTATTCATTCCCGGTCCGACCATGGTCCATCCGGATGTTCTTGCCAAGATGGCCACACCGATGATCGGCCACCGTTCCAAGGATGCCAGTGAACTGCAGCGCTCCATTACTGCCAAGTTGCAGGAACTCATGTACACCCGGAACCGGATCGTCCTCTCCACCTCCTCAGGAACAGGGCTCATGGAAGGTGCCATCCGTTCTGTCACCAGGAAAAAAGCAATCGTCTTCGCTGTAGGAGCTTTCGGCAAACGCTGGCACGAGCTCGCCCGACTTAACGGCATCGATGCCGACTTGCACTTGGAGGAACCCGGTAAACCGACATTGCCGGAGACCGTCGACCGTTACCTGAAAACCGGTCAGTACGACGTCGCTACTATCACGCACAACGAGACTTCCACCGGTGTCATGAACCCGGTACACGCGCTGGCGGAAGTGATGCAGAAATATCCCGATGTGATCTGGATGCTGGACACCGTAAGCTCTTTGGGTGGCGCGAAAATCGAAACCGACCGACTGGGAGTCGATGTCTGCATTTCTTCTTCTCAAAAAGCACTGGCGCTACCGCCCGGATTAGCTCTCGCTTCAGTATCCCAGAAGGCAGTCGACCGCTGTCGTGAACTCGGTCCTCGCGGATTCTACCTCGACCTGGGCAATCTCGTCAAATATGTGGACGAGAAAGACCATCAGTACGTCGCCACGCCTTCCCTTTCGCACATGTATGCGATGGATTTTCAGTTGGACCGGATCCTCAAGGAAGGTCTGGAAACGCGGTTCATCCGACATATGGAAATGGCGGAATACACGATCGAATGGGCCTCGCGCCACTTCGAAGTGTTCGCCCTACCGGGATTCGAATCGCTGACACTCACCTGTATCCGGAATACGCGTGACCTGAAAGTAGCCGACCTGAACAAAGAACTGGGCAAGCGAGGCATGCAGATCTCCAACGGGTACGGAGAACAGAAAGACAAGACATTTCGTATCGCACATATGGGAGAACTGACGCTGGAAGACATGGAAGAAGTGACGCGCGCAATCGAAGAAATCCTGTCACTTTGAATCCGACATTAAAAATCAAAAAGCTTAACATATAAATGGCAACGATCAAACCCTTCAAAGGCATCCGTCCTAAACCTGAATTCGTCCGGCAGATCGCCTGTAAACCATACGACGTACTCAATGAAAAAGAGGCACGCAAGGAATGCGAAGGGAACCCGCTCTCCTTCTATCATGTCATCAAGCCGGAGATTGATTTTCCGGACGGGACTGACATCTATGGCGATCAGATCTACGAGAAAGGCAAGACCAATTTTCAGGAACTTTTCCGAACGGGTGTTTTCTTCCAGGACAAAAAGGAATGTTATTACATCTACAGCCAGTCCATGAACGGTCGCAGGCAATACGGAATCGTAGGAGCCGCCAGTGTCGATGACTACCTCAATGATGTCATCAAAAAACACGAATTGACACGCCCTGACAAGGAGGAAGACCGTAAGAAACATGTTCGGGTCAGCCGGTTGAATTACGAACCGGTCTTCTTCGCCTATCCTAACGTACCGGCTCTGGACGCCATTGTCAGCCGAATCGTGGCCGGCCAACCGGTCTATGACTTCACTGCCGACGACGGTATCGGCCATTCTTTCTGGATTGTCGATCAGGAACAGGACATCGCCGATATCCGTTCGCTGTTCGACCAGGTACCTTCAATTTATGTGGCTGACGGCCATCACCGGACGGCTGCTGCTGCACTTGTAGGTGCTGAACGCAGGAACGCGAATCCATCTCACACCGGCGATGAAGAATATAATTTCTTCCTCGCAGTCCATTTTCCGGACAAGCAGCTGGCCATCATGGATTACAACCGAGTGGTGAAGGACCTGAATGGCATGTCTGCAGAGCAGTTCCTGGAGAAAATCGGAACTTCATTCACAGTGGAAAAGATCGGTCCGGCCGCCTACCGACCAGCCCGGCTCCATGAGTTCGCGCTATATCTGGAAGGTAACTGGTACAAGCTTACAGCGAAAGACGGCACCTACGACGACCGGGACCCGATCGGGGTACTCGACGTCACCGTCCTTTCCAAGCAGATCCTTGAACCGTTTCTGGGAATAAAAGACCTTCGGACAGACAAACGTATTGAGTTCGTAGGCGGATTGCGCGGCCTTGGAGAACTGGAACGTCGTGTGAACAACGGAGAGATGAAAGCGGCTTTCGCCCTTTATCCCGTCACCATGAAACAATTGATCGACATCTCCGATTCCGGGCTCATCATGCCGCCGAAAGTGACCTGGTTCGAACCTAAACTTCGGAGCGGCCTCGTTCTTCATGCGCTCGACGGCGACTACTCCGGTTGACCATGAAGCAGCTCTTCAATCCTGCGTGTCAGCTGGAGCTGACCGATCGGATTCGTCAACTCACCTTGAACCATATGGCCCGTTGGGGAGAAATGAATGTCGGTCAAATGGTCTGTCATTGCACCGATCCGCTGCGTGAGGCGCTGGGACTACGGCCGACTAAGGACATGTCAAATCTACTTAGCAGGACCGTGTTCAAGTGGGCCTCACTTTTTCTATTAAATAAGTGGCCGGAAGGCAAACTGCCTACATCTCCGGAATACAATCAACAGATTTCAGGCACGACGCCGACGACTTTTGAAAAGGACAAGGAACAGCTGCTGAGACTTCTTGAAACGGTCTGTTCTCAGCCAAACTGGTACCGGTTCCAGCCGCATCCTTTTTTCGGAAATCTTTCTCGCAAGGAACTGGGAGTTCTTGTTTACAAGCACCTGGACCATCATCTGCGCCAGTTCGGCGCTTAAAGGTAACAGGCATCAGTCTT
>JBJOMA010000214.1:0-2620 GCA_046052625.1 Bacteroidota bacterium | reverse complement strand
TTACCCGAACTCATCAGAAGAACGACTGCATCTATGAAGTCCTGACGCATCAGGACTTCGAGCATTTCAACCGAGTCGGTGAAAACCTCCAAGCGCTCGTTTCCAAACGCCTGCTTCATCCGTTCGGGAGGCACCTTGGGCAATCGCTTGTGCTCGACCGTATGCGGATTGAAATAGACCATGGCTACATCCGCAGCGTCCATGGTGCCGTGATACTCGTCCAGGAAATTATCGTTCAAGCTGCTGAACGTATGCAGTTCCATACAAGCGATCAGCCTGCGTTCCGGAAACTGGGTGCGGACCGCCTGAAGCGTAGCGATGAGTTTCGAAGGAGAGTGTGCGAAGTCCTTGAAGACGGTCACCCGGTCAGTAGCCGCCAATAGTTCTAGTCGACGGGCTGCGCCGGTGAAACTCGAAATGGCTGCATGAAAATCGACATTGGACACACCAAGCAGGTTACATACTTTTCGCGCCGCCTCAAGATTCATCAGGTTGTGACGACCGAATACTTTTAACGGAATTTCTCCGTTTGCTGTTGAAAGTATCGTCACACCGTTCTCTATACGATGCCCTGGAACACCGTATGGAATCTGCCGGGCATCCGATGTAGTTGTTTCAGCTACCCGTACGACTTCCGGATCCTCCCGGCAATAGACAAAGGCGCCATCAGAGGGAAGACCATCCACAAAGACCTGGAACTGGCGGACGTAGTCTTCGAAGGTCGGGAAGACATTGATGTGGTCCCAAGCAATACCGCTTACCACGCCGATATCAGCTTTGTACAGGTGAAACTTAGGCCGCCGGTCGATGGGTGATGCAAGGTATTCATCACCCTCCAGTATGATGACAGGCGCATCACTGATTCGGACCATGGTATCGAATCCTTCCAGTTTTGCCCCTACCATGTAATCAAAATCACAGCCGCATTCCCGCAGAACATGAAGTATCATGGCGGTAATCGTGGTTTTTCCGTGACTCCCTCCAATGACGACCCGCTTTTTATCTCGGGAGGCCTCGTAGAGGAATTCCGGATAGGAAAACACCGGAATCCCCAACCGCTTTGCTTCCAAGAGCTCAGGATTGTCCGAACGAGCATGCATCCCTAAAATCACGGCATCGATTCCACTGTGAATGCGGTCCGTACTCCATCCGATCTGATCGGGAAGAAGGCCCGCCGCCTGTAGCCGCGACCGGGAGGGCTCATTGATCTCATCGTCGGAACCGGTCACCCTGAATCCCTGCCCGTGCAGAGCAAGCGCCAGGTTATGCATGGCGGCTCCTCCTATCGCGATAAAATGATACGTAGTGGGCTTTCGGTCGGTCATGCTAAAACGGTTTCTGACGGGTGAATTTCCTAATTAGGACCTCCCCGCTGGAGGTCAGCACCGTGCTAATTTTAACGGATTTACCAACAACGACTGCAACGGGAAACCCTACATTTGTAAAAAAATCAAAAAGCCCGATGCGACTGCATACCATTGATACCGGTTATTTCAAGTTGGACGGAGGTGCCATGTTCGGCGTTGTCCCGAAATCGATCTGGAACCGGTTGAGTCCTGCCGATGAAAACAACATGATAGAAATGGCGATGCGGTGTCTGTTGGTCGAAGCCGGCGATCGGCTGATCCTCATCGATAACGGCATCGGCGACAAGCAGGACCAGAAATTCTTTTCGCATTACTACCTGCACGGTGAAGATACGTTACACCGTTCCCTGGAGCGTCTGGGCTACCACGAGAACGACATCACCGACGTGCTGCTCACTCACCTGCATTTCGACCATTGCGGAGGGAGTGTACGCTGGAAGACGGACCGCAGCGGTTTCGAACTATGTTTCAAGAACGCCACTTACTGGAGCAATGAACGGCACTGGAAATGGGCTGTTGAACCGAATCCTCGTGAAAAGGCCAGCTTTCTGCACGACAACATCCTTCCGATTCAGGAAAGCGGACAACTTCGTTTCCATACCGAGGGCGAAGAACTGGCACCCGGTTTCGGCCTGTATTATGTCTACGGACACACCGATGCCATGATGCTTCCGGTGCTTCGAACAGAGGCAGGCACGGTCGTTTATTGCGCCGACCTCTTACCCACTGCAGGCCATATCCCGTTGCCCTATGTAATGGGCTACGATACCCGTCCGCTACTTACACTTGACGAAAAAGCCCGCTTCCTCCGACAGGCGTTGCTGGAAGAATGGACATTATTCTTCGAACACGACCCTGTCAACGAGTGTGCGCGACTGATGTCTTCGGAAAAAGGCCCACGCCTCGGAGAAACCTTCACCCTTTCTTCGCTTACCGGCCACTGATTTTTTTCAGTTGAATAATCGTGTCGGGCAGTAGGATCCGGTTTCCTCGATGAAGTACCGGAAAACCGGACCGGACCGCATCGGCCTGAGCATCACCGTGGGAACCGAAACGTTTCGTACCTGGAACTCTCAGCGCATCCAAACCGTCGGATATTTTTTGAAGGGCTGTGGCATCGTCCGGCATATGCTTATTGCCGGATACGGTGAAGGAACGATGCCCGTTCACTATGGTGAATGATCCGGAACGTGTCTTCCAATCGACCACCTGCAGACGATTCCTTTCCTTGATGTCGCGGGCGAGTTGGGACC
>JBJOMA010000213.1:0-8529 GCA_046052625.1 Bacteroidota bacterium | reverse complement strand
AGCCTTTGAAAAAGGATACCGCTGCACCGCTTCCTTTACCCCTGGCCAAAGCCGGCAATCGCGCCGATGTTCAGCAGGTCCTTAAGACACTGGCAGTCCCCTGTTCCTTTGAGGAGAATGCAGCATGGGTAGGCGCATCCACCGACCGAAGCTTGGTGAAACTCAATACGCGTCCTACGAAGCCGGGAATGGTTCCTAATGTCATGGGCATGGGATTGCGGGACGCCTTGTATCTGCTCGAGAGCGAAGGACTTGTGGTCTCCGTAAGCGGACGGGGAAAAGTCACCCGTCAGTCTGTTGATGCCGGTACTGCAGTCCGGAAAGGTGAACGCGTTGAAATCGTCCTGAATCAATGAAGTCGCTGAAGGACATACTCTATAAATCGGGAATCCTCGAGGTGGTCGGATCGACCGATGTGGGGATTTCCGATGTCTGTTTCGATTCGCGGAAAGTACGTGATGGGTCGTTGTTCGTTGCCGTGCGCGGAACACAATCGGACGGACATGCTTTTATTCCTTCTGTTACGACAGCCGGCGCAGCTGCGGTTGTTTGTGAGCAGCTGCCTGCTGACACGGTTCCGGATGTATGTTATGTGAAAGTTCAGGATTCATCTGCGGCGCTGGGCATCATCGCTTCCAATTTCTACGATAATCCGTCCGGAAAAATGAAGCTAGTGGGTGTTACCGGCACCAATGGAAAGACCACTACGGTCACACTGCTCTTCCAGTTGTTCCGCCAGCTCGGTTACCGTGTGGGATTGATTTCCACTGTGCGAAATCAGATCAACGACCGGGTCATTCCGAGCACGCATACGACACCCGACCCGGTTCAGCTGAATGCTTTGCTTTCATCCATGGCGGATGACGGATGCTCTTTTGCTTTCATGGAAGTCAGTTCGCATGCGGTCGTTCAGCAGCGCATCGCAGGGCTACAATTCGCAGGGGGCGTTTTCACCAACATCACACACGATCACCTTGACTATCATAAGACTTTCGACGAGTATCTGAAAGCGAAAAAACAGTTTTTCGATGTGCTCGGAGAAGACGCCTTCGCTCTGACGAATTCAGACGACCGGAACGGGGCTGTTATGTTGCAGAACACCAAAGCGTTGAAACGCACCTATGGGGTCAAGTCGATGGCGGATTATAAATGCCGGCTGGTGGAAAATCAGTTTTCCGGATTGTTGCTCAATCTCGACGGTATTGATGTCTTGTGCCGATTGGTCGGAAGTTTCAATGCCTATAACCTCACGGCGGCTTATGCTACTGCAGTATTGTTGGGAGAGGAACGGATGCGTGTGCTGACTGCTCTCAGCGTGTTGCATCCCGTCGAAGGAAGATTCGATTACGTCACCTCCCAGGCCAATATCGTCGGTGTAATCGATTACGCGCATACCCCGGATGCGCTGCAGAACGTACTCAATACGCTGCACGACGTGGCGACGGGTGGTGGCCGCATCATAACGATTGTCGGTTGCGGCGGCGACCGTGATGCAGCAAAGCGGCCGGTCATGGCACGCATCGCCTGCGAATTAAGCGACCGGGTGATCCTTACCAGCGACAATCCGCGTTCGGAAGATCCGGCAGAGATCCTGCGTCAGATGGAGCAGGGAGTGCCTTCGAAAGACCATCTCAAGACACTCACGATCGCCGACCGCAAGGAGGCGATAAAGACCGCAGTCTCGCTGAGCGAGCCGGGCGATGTCATCCTTGTCGCAGGAAAGGGACATGAGAAATACCAGGAAGTGAAGGGAGTGCGCCTCCCGTTCGACGATAAACAGGTGCTGGAGGAATATTTCAATATGAAACACTGACATGCTCTACTATCTGTTCAGATACCTCGATCAGCAATTCGATCTCCCGGGAGCAGGAGTATTCCAGTACATCTCCTTCCGCGCAGCTATGGCGGTGATCACTTCGCTGGTGATTTCCCTGCTGATGGGTAAATCGATAATACGCTTCCTTCACCGGAAACAGGTGGGAGAGACCGTGCGGGATCTCGGATTGGAGGGTCAGAAGGAAAAGCAGGGAACACCGACGATGGGAGGTTTTATCATCCTTTCCGCCATCCTGGTGCCGACGCTGCTTTTTGCACGACTGCTCAATGTGTATGTCATCCTGATGCTGGTCACCACGGTCTGGTTAGGACTCATCGGATTCTTAGACGATTATATCAAGGTCTTCAAGAAAGACAAAGAAGGTCTGGCGGGACGGTTCAAGGTCATGGGTCAGATAGGATTGGGGCTGATCGTGGGCGTAACGCTTTACTTCAATGATTACGTCGTCGTGAAAGAACGCATCAACAACGACAAGATAACGGTCAGCCAGGTCCATTCGAACGTCATCGAGGATATCCGGCAGCATGAAGAAGTATTGTATTCTGAAAAAGCAGTCAAGTCGAACGCGACGACTATCCCTTTCATCAAGAACCATGAATTCGATTATTCGGACTTGCTGGCATGGACGGGCGAGGGCTATCGCAACTGGGCATGGCTGGTCTTCATTCCGATCGTGATCCTCATAATCACTGCAGTATCAAACGGTGCCAACATCACTGACGGTATCGACGGGCTCGCTACCGGCACCTCTGCCATCGTCGGCGCTACGCTCGGTATACTTGCCTATGTATCGGGTAATACGGTCTTCGCCAATTATCTGAACATCATGTATATCCCTTACACCGGAGAGCTCGTGGTGTTCATGGCGGCTTTTGTCGGTGCCTGTGTAGGCTTCCTTTGGTACAATGCGTATCCGGCACAGGTTTTCATGGGCGATACGGGCAGTCTGGCTTTGGGTGGCATCATAGCCACCTTCGCCATCGCGATCCGCAAGGAGCTGCTGATTCCGATTTTGTGCGGAATATTTTTTATCGAGAACCTGTCTGTGGTCCTGCAGGTCAGCTATTTCAAATATACCAAGAAGAAATACGGTGAGGGACGTCGCATCTTCCGGATGTCGCCGTTGCACCATCATTATCAGAAACTGGGATATCACGAGTCAAAAATCGTTTCTCGCTTCTGGATCGTCGGCATTTTCCTGGCAATCGTAACCATGGTCACCCTTAAACTCCGTTAGCGGAGACCTCCGACCCGAACCATGAGCACACACACACACCAACATATCGTAATACTCGGAGCCGCTGAAAGCGGAGTCGGAGCCGCCGTGCTTGCTGCAAAGAAAGGGTTGAGCGTATTCGTTTCCGACAAAGGGGTGATCCGTGACGATTATAAGGAGATGCTGCGCAAGCATTCCATTGAATGGGAAGAGGGAGGCCATGACGAGCAACGTGTATTGGCAGCCAAGGAGGTAGTGAAAAGTCCGGGCGTGCCGGATGCGGCGCCCATTGTCCGTAAGCTGGTGGCTCAAGGCACACCGGTGATATCCGAAATCGAGTTCGCCGGAAGATATACAAAGGCAAAAATGATCGGTATTACCGGAACTAACGGCAAGACAACTACCACGCTGCTCACCTATCACATCCTTAAAAAGGCAGGACTGAATGTCGGGCTGGCTGGAAATGTCGGAAAGAGTTTCGCGCTGCAAGTCGCCGAGGCCGACCACGATTACTATGTGCTTGAATTGAGCAGTTTTCAGCTTGACGGGTTGAAGGACTTCAAGTGTGACATCGCTATCCTGACGAACATCACTCCTGACCACCTCGACCGGTACGAATACAAGTTGGAGAATTATGTGCGTTCCAAGTTCCGGATAACACAGAACCAGACCGGCTCGGATGCTTTCATCTACTGTGCAGACGATCCGATCACGACGGAGCACCTTGCTTTCATACAAGGCGAAGCGAACAGGTATCCTTTCTCCATCCGCGGTCAGGTGCCGCAGGGCGCATTTCTCGAAAATGAAACACTAACCATACACACACATCAACAAAACAACTTCAACATGCTCGTACACGAACTGGCCCTTCAGGGCAAACACAACCTTTACAATTCCATGGCTGCCGGCATCGCGGCCCGTATCCTGGATATCCGTAACGAAGTGATCCGGGAAAGCCTCTCTGATTTCCGGAATGTCGAGCACCGGCTCGAATCCGTCCTTTCCGTTCACGGTATCGAATTCATCAACGATTCCAAAGCCACCAATGTTAATTCCACCTGGTACGCGCTGGAAAGTATGACTCGTCCGGTAGTCCTGATCCTTGGCGGTGTAGACAAGGGTAACGATTATACCACCCTGGTGGATTTGGCCAAAGAAAAAGTGAAGGCGATAGTCTGTCTGGGTGTTGACAATCGGAAGATCCTCAAAGCATTCAAGGATGTGGTACCGCAGATTGTCGAGACAAAAACGGCCGATGAAGCGGTCCTGGCCTCTTATCGTCTTGGTAAAAAAGGCGATGTAGTGCTTTTGTCGCCGGCATGTGCCAGTTTCGACCTGTTCGAGAATTACGAAGACCGCGGTCGTCAGTTCAAGAAAGCGGTTCGCGCACTCTGAAACCGAATCATCGATCACCAACCGTAAAACCGTAGAGTATCATGTCTGAAAGATCCAACTGGCTGGAAAAGTATTTCAAGGGCGATCGCACCATCTGGATGGTGGTGTTCGTCTTGTCCATCTTTTCACTGCTGGCGGTCTACAGCAGTACCGGAACGCTTGCGTATAAATACCAGAAAGGGAATACGGAGTATTATCTGTTCAAGCACCTTGTCATCCTGGGGCTTGGGATTGTCCTGATGTATGCCGCCCACCGCATCCGTTATACGGTCTACTCTAAGATATCGACCATCGCCATCTTTCTGACAGTTCCGCTGCTGGTACTGACATTGATGTTGGGGACTAATCTGAACGAAGCCAGCCGATGGCTCACGCTTCCGGGAATAAACATCACTTTTCAGACCTCCGATCTTGCCAAGCTTTCTTTGGTGATGTATGTCGCGCGTGTACTTTCCAAACGCCAAGACGAGGAGATGACATTCAAGTCCATCTTCCTGCCGCTTCTTGTTCCGGTGATGATCGTTTGCGGACTGATACTTCCTGCGAATTTCTCCACGGCGGCGGTCTTGTTCGTCTCCTGTCTGTTTCTGATGCTCATCGGACGTGTTCGCTTGAAGCATCTTGCGTACATGATGGGGATCGGAATCGCCGGATTGGGACTTTATATCCTGGTTGCAATAGCATTGGGAAGTCCTCAACGGATCCATACGTGGCAGGCACGTATCGAAAGGTTCTCCCATCCCGAGACAGAGGATAACTATCAGACCGATCAGGCGAAGATTGCAATCGCAAAAGGTGGACTGTTCGGCAAATTCCCGGGCAATAGCACCCAGCGCAATTTCCTGCCGCATCCGTATTCGGATTTCATTTATGCCATCATCATCGAGGAATACGGCATGATCGGTGGTGCACTTATACTCTTTCTTTACCTGCTGTTGTTTTATCGTGTGGTCCGCTTCATTCATCATAGCCCGATGGCATTCGGCACCTTGGTCTCGGTCGGGTGTGTCTTCATACTGACGTTCCAGGCCATGATCAATATGGCGGTCGCGGTCGGGCTGTTTCCTGTTACCGGACAGCCCTTACCCTTGGTCAGCATGGGCGGATCGTCCATCTGGTTCACCAGCATCGGTATCGGAATCATACTCAGCGTGAGTCGTCAGGTCGAGAAAGAAAAAACGGAAGGAGGACAAGAGCTTGCAACGGCCTAAGCTCAAAGTGGTGATCAGCGGCGGCGGCACCGGAGGACACATCTTTCCGGCAGTCGCTATCGGTCAGGCGTTGCTGCGGATCAATCCGGAGAACGAACTCCTGTTCGTCGGTGCGAATGGTCGTATGGAGATGGAGAAAGTTCCGGCGGCCGGATTCCGTATCATCGGTCTTGATATAGCCGGGTTTCAACGGCGGCTTACGTTGTCCAACTTTGTCTTGCCGTTCAAGGTCATCGGCAGTCTGCTGAAGGCACGGTCCATAATTAAGGAATTCCGTCCTGATGTGGCCGTAGGAGTCGGAGGCTATGCGAGCGGACCGCTGCTTTTCGCAGCTTCGGGCATGGGTGTTCCGACGCTGATCCAGGAACAGAATTCATTCGCGGGCGTGACCAATCGTATACTTTCCCGCAAGGCGAAAATTATCTGTGTGGCATACGAAGGGATGGAACGGTACTTCCCGAAAGATAAGATCCGCATAACCGGTAATCCGGTACGTTCCGATCTGAAGGACATATCCGGTAAACGGGCGGAGGCGCTCCGATATTTCGGACTAAAAGAGGATGCGCCGGTATTGCTTGTCATCGGCGGAAGTCTTGGCGCACGGACCATCAACCGGGCGATGCTTGAAGGTGGCAACCGATTGAATAAAGCCGGTGTACAGGTCATCTGGCAGACCGGAAAAAGCGGTTATGAGTCAGCACGTACGGTAGCGGTAGACGGTATCAAGGTGTTTGACTTCATCCAGCGCATGGATCTGGCGTATGCTGCTGCGGATCTGGTCGTTTCCCGGTCTGGAGCAAGTTCGGTATCGGAATTGGCGCTGGCACAGAAGGCTTGCATACTGGTTCCTTCGCCGAATGTAGCCGAGGATCACCAGACAAAGAATGCCATGGCGCTTGTGTCTAAGGAAGCTGCCGTTCTGGTATCCGATCGTAAAGCCGATACTGATCTGATCCCCCAGGTACTAAAGCTGGTGGCGGATGCTTCGGCAAGGGAGCACTTGTCAAAGGCCATGATTGGTTTCGCCTTACCCTCGGCAGCAGAAGATATCGCAAACGAAATATATCAATTGTCCGGAAAGTGAACACGACACGTCCCGATTTCGAAGCGATTCGCTCCGTCTATTTCCTTGGAATAGGCGGAATCGGCATGTCGGCCATTGCCCGGTTTTTTCATGCGCAGGGGAAAAAGGTGGCCGGATATGACAAGACGCCTACCGCGCTTACTGCGGAACTGGAAGAGGAGGGTATAGCGATCCATTTCAAGGACGATCCTGCGGAGATTCCCACGGATCATTTATCGAGCATGCACACCCTCGTGGTGCTTACGCCGGCTATTCCGTCAGATCATCAGGAGTGGGCTTTTTTCAGACAAAACGGTTTCACGATACTTAAGCGCTCGCAGGTGCTGGGTGTGATTGCCGACCATCATTATACGGTAGCTGTGGCAGGAACCCACGGGAAGACTACGACTTCTACCATGATCGCCCACCTGCTTCGCCATGCAGGTGTTCCATGCTCCGCCTTTCTGGGCGGTATCGCTAAGAATTTCCAGACCAATCTGCTGATCGGTCATGAACAGGACGGCCGTCATCTGCTTGTCGTGGAAGCGGATGAATACGACCGTTCGTTCCTGACGCTTCATCCGGATCTTGCTGTCATTACTTCGATGGATCCGGATCATCTGGACATATACGGAACAGAAGGGGATATGCAGGAGACCTATCGCATGTTTGCCGGTCAGGTGAAAAGGGGCGGATGCTTAATCCGTCGCAAAGGACTGCCGATTGAAAAAGTCCAGGCCGATGCGATGACATATTCCTTGAACGGACCGGCGGACGTGTTCGCAAATGCAATCCGTATACACGACCACCAGTACCGCTTCGACTGGACAGACGGAACAGTTACCTATAATGACCTCACTACCCAGTTACCGGGTGCTCATAATGTCGAAAATGCGATCGCTGCCGTTGCCGCTGTCAAGCGACTTGGTCTCACCGAGCAGCAGATCCGTGCCGGATTGGCTGCTTATACCGGAGTCAGGCGTCGTTTTGACTATCAGGTGCGGAACGATAACTGTATCTACGTGGATGATTACGCCCATCATCCGGAGGAGTTAAAGGCTTGTATTCGTTCAGCCAGGGACCTGTACCCCGGCCGCCACCTGACGGGAATTTTCCAGCCTCATCTCTTTAC
This sequence comes from Bacteroidota bacterium, assembly GCA_046052625.1. Classification (GTDB taxonomy): domain Bacteria; phylum Bacteroidota; class Bacteroidia; order AKYH767-A; family 2013-40CM-41-45; genus Pollutiaquabacter. The sequence goes on along the minus strand of JBJOMA010000213.1, from coordinate 675 downwards.
TCGTACGCGTGATTTCCTCACCGGATTCGCTGAAAGCCTTTCGCTGCTGGATCGTCTGGTCTTGCTGGATATCTATCCCGCTCGCGAATTACCGATTCCCGGGATCACTTCTTCGTTACTGCTGGAAAAGGTGTCGATCAAGGACAAGCACCTCCTTCAAAAGCAGGATGTCGTCGAATTCATAAAAACTCACCCGGTGCAGGTGCTTCTGACGTTGGGGGCAGGTGATATCGACCAGTTAGTCGAACCACTTCGTAATACGTTGATAAACCGCTGAAACATGGCAAACAAGACTTCCGCCTCCGTTGATTGGAAAAAAGTGCTGCACTATGCAGGCTGGACCTCACTGTTGGCGGTCTTCGTCGTTTCCGTAGGGTTCACCGACTCGCAGATGAAGTCAATGGCTTGTACCGGTGTCGAGGCTATCATCACTGATAGCACCGGTCACCGCTTCGTCGATGCCTCATCGGTCTCTGAACTGATTATCGACAAAGCCGCAGGTGTCGAGGGGAAACAGATGGATGCAATTAACATGGCCGTGTTGGAAAATACCGTCCTCAGTAACCCATTCGTGGCAGGCGCAAGGGTATTTTCAACCATTGATGGAAAGTTGCATGCGGAGGTTGTTCAGCGAAAACCTGTTGTCCGTGTGATCAACTACAAAGGAGAGAGTTT
>JBJOMA010000212.1:0-17172 GCA_046052625.1 Bacteroidota bacterium | reverse complement strand
CGGTTCAACGTTTACGACTCCGGGGCGATTGCCGCCGCTTACGGGTCCGTCAGCGCGGTCACCTTCGTGACAGCTGTTTCCTTCCTGGAAGCGCGTCAGCTCACGATGCACGGTCACATGGTAGCGATCATGGCGGTCATGGAATCTCCGGCCATTATCACGGGCTTGATATTGATCAGCGTCTTCAACCGGGAAGAAGGCGCGACCATCACACGAAAAAAAGCCATCCATCATTCCTTCACGAACGGCAGCGTCTTGTTGATATTGGGCAGCCTCCTGATCGGGTATCTTGCCAGCGCTAAGCAGGCGGAGGGGATCAAACCGTTCACGAACGACCTCTTCAAAGGATTTCTGGCGATTTTCCTGTTGGACATGGGCATCACCAGCGGCCGCAAGCTGAAATATTTTTTCTCTTTCGGTTTCTTCCCGCTGCTGTTCGCCATCGTTTTACCGGTCATGAACGGTTGTCTGTCCGCGTACCTCAGCTCCACGGTCACGGACGATGTCACCAACCGTTTCATGTTCGGCATTCTTGCTGCGAGTGCATCGTATATCGCCGTTCCGGCCGCCATGAAGATTTCCGTACCGAAGGCGAACCCCGGACTGTTCGTTCCGATGGCGCTCGCGGTGACATTCCCGGTCAACATCACGTTGGGTATGCCGTTGTATTTTCTGATGGCGCAGTGAGCACGGGAGGAGCAAAGCGATAAAGAGTGTTTTGGGATTTACTCCCTTTTACCCGTTGAAAGATAGAGCCCCCGCTTCTTTTTTCTTTTGACATTTAACGTTTAACTTTCATCGCATGAAACCGACGCTCTGCATCTTTCTTTTATTCATTTTTCTGCTTCCGCTCCGTTCTTCCGCTCAGGACACCTTCTCCATCGTCGCCATCGATTCGGTCACCGGCGAAGTGGGCAGCGCCGGCGCTTCCTGCGTCGACCTCATCCTCAATTTCCCGACCTACCCCATCGATTTCCTCGGCGATCTATTTCCCGGACAAGGTGCGATCAACACGCAGGCGTCCTACAACGTGACCAATCAGAACAACGCCCGCACCCGGATGCTTGCCGGCGATACCCCGCAACAGATCGTCAACTGGCTCACGGCCAACGATGCAGGTAACAATCCGAACATCCGACAATACGGCATCGCCGCTTTCGTAAACGGTTCGCCGCAGACCGCCGGACACACGGGTACCAACACACTCAACTACAAGAACCACATCGCCGGTCCCAACTATTGCATACAGGGGAATATCCTGCTCGGCCAATCGGTGCTTGACTCCATGGAGTCGCGCTTCCTCAACGCTCCCGGCGATCTGGCCTGTAAACTGATGGCCGCCCTGCAGGGAGCGAAAGTAGTAGGTGCGGATACGCGTTGTGCCAGCAACAACTCGTCGTCCCTCTTTGCTTTCCTCAAAGTCGCCCAGCCGACAGATTCCTTCGGAAGCCCCTCTTTCCTCGTTCGTGTAAAAACACCGGGCGGTGCTCAGATCGAACCGATTGATTCCCTGCAGCGGCTCTTCGATTCGCAGCACTCATGTGCTAATACAACGATCCCCGAAACAGGCAGTACTTATTGGAAGGTGTATCCCAATCCGGTGGGCGATCGGTTGACCGTGGAGACACTCAACGCCAACGGACTTTCGGACGATACCCGCTACCGTCTGACGGATGCGCACGGACGATGTATCCGTAAGGCAAAGATCCGTCAGGAAAAACAAATGATTGACCTTGCAGATCTCGCCCCGGGCGTCTATGTGCTGGAGGTCGTATCGAATGACCAACGGTTTGTGCGAAGGGTGGTCAAGCAGTAAGCGTATTTATCGCTATTAAATGCATAATGCAGAATTAGTGCAAACGCTACCCGCCACTGGCACCGCCCTACCCAAGACTGGTACGATTATTGAAATAACCCCAAAAACATCTCCCATGCTTCGTCTGATCTCTTCCATTCCGATCGTCTTCTTTTTTGTCTTTGCCGGAACACATGCCGCTACTGCCGAACCGGGCCTGTCTAACCAGCAGATCGTCACCGGACTGAAAGACGCCCTGTCCATCGGCACCAATATTGCCACCGGCAGTGCTTCGAAGCCGGACGGGTATAATAAGAATCCGCTGATCCACATTCCCTTTCCAAAAGAAGCTGAAGATGTGAAAAAGGCGCTCATCAACATCGGGATGAAGAAGCAGGTGAAGGAATTCGAGACACAACTGAACAGAGCAGCGGAGGATGCAGCAAAGAAAGCGACTCCCATTTTCATCAATGCCATCACCAAGATGACCATTACAGACGGACTTACCATTCTTAAAGGACGTCAGGATGAGGCTACACAGTTCCTCAAGAAAAACACACAGACACAGCTCACCGCGGAGTTCCGTCCGGTCATCAAAGCATCCCTCGAAAAGGTGCAGATCACGAGATACTGGAAGCCCCTCATCACCAAGTACAATAAACTGAAACTTGGCAAGAAGCAGAATCCGAACCTCGATGCCTACGTAACCGAAAAGGCGATCGACGGACTTTTCAAACTGATCGCACAAGAGGAACAAAAAATCCGGAAGGATCCGGTGGCCCGCGTCACCGATATCCTAAAACTGGTTTTCGGAAATTAATCCCGCGCCGGGTTCTTATCGACAAATTGCAATAACCAGTTCTTCGCCTTTTCTGAATCCGTAAAAATGCGTGACGGAATCGTTGAAGATTTAATGCCGAACACCATGCGGAGCACCAACGCTCCCAACCCCGGACGGCAGACCATCGCCATGGCGCAGTAATTTTCTCCGACCTTCTTAGCAGAGAAACGACGTGTTTCTGCATCCGGTATCGGTGAGTCAACCAGAAAAAGGAGTAAAGGCACCCGTTTCCCTCCGGTGATTGTTTTTACCAGCGCGAGATTGCGGGTGATGGATTCCACCGTGCGCCGCGTGCTGTGCGAATAGGCAGTCAGGATTCCATCGGAACCCATTGAATAATCGGCAAGTTCGCCCCGGATCAGCTCTTGATTATGCATGGTCATTAAAAGTAATGCGGCCGGAGCAAACGGGAGCTAGTCGATGAGTATCAATTGGCAGCAGCGAATGTTTCCGCAGCAGCAGCGATTGCAGGAATGTCCTGGTCATTCATACAGCCGAAATGACTTTTCGGACATTTATCGAAACCGATCTTCGAACAAGGCCGGCACGACAGCCCCGTCACTTCGAAGCGCCGCTCAGCGACAGTTGCAAGTCCGTAGTAGGGCGTCATTCCGAAGGCCGGAACCGTATTTCCCCATATTGAAACAACCGGTCTTTTGAATGCTGCAGCGATGTGCATCAGTCCGGTATCGTGCGTTACGACGCTGCGCGAATGTTTTACCAGCGCTGCGGATTCATTCAATTTGAACCGTCCGCAACCGTTGAAGACGTTTCCGTTCAGTTGGGAAATGCGGTTTCCGAGCTCTGCATCTTCTTTCCCCCCAAGCAGTACGACCGGACTTTTCAACTGCGAACACAGTTCACCGATGCGCGCTTCCGGCAAACGCTTCGTGCCATGTTGTGCACCTATGGCTATCGCGATGTAGCCGATTCGGTGCGACTCCGGAAGTGTCTCCACGACTGCGCCATCCTCTTGTCCGAGGAAATAATCCAGCCCCTTGCCGTCATTCCTGACGCCGAAGGAAGAAACGGTTTCCATATATCTATCTACGATGTGCAGATCCGGAAGCCGGTTCCATTTCAGATTCACCAGCAGCCATTTTTCGATGTTGAGTTTCCGGAATGAATGCGAAGGACGTTTCAGCGCCCGCTTCACCAGGAAGGATCGGCGGTTGTTGTGCAGGTCGATGACCGCATCATAGTTTTCATTCCGTAAAGAATCAATCACATCAGAAACGTGCCGGTCGAACAGGAACAGCCGGTCGATGTACGGATTGTTTTTCAGCACCGGTTCGAACGGTTTCCGCGTAAGGAAATGGACTTCTGCGTCGGGAACTTGTTGCTTCAGGCAGCGTACGACCGGACTCGTCAGCACGATGTCGCCGATGGAGGAGAAGCGGAGCAGCAGGAATTTCGGCATTGTCGGTTCAACGGTACGCAGATTCAATAACGATGTTAAAATCGAGCGGAAAACCGCGTAGCTTTGCAGCCGTAAAAGTAAGAGATTCTTGCTCACCGATACCCATATCCACCTCTACGCGGAGGAATACGACCCGGTCCGCGATCAGCTGTTGAAAGATGCAGCCGCTGCCGGTGTCAATCGGTTCTTCCTGCCCAACATTGATCGGGAATCCATTCCGCTGATGCTTTCGTTAGAGCAGCGTTATCCGGCTTCGTGTTTTCCGATGATGGGTCTTCATCCCTGTTACGTAAAGGAAAACTGGGAAAACGAACTGGCACTGGTGGAGGAGTGGTGGTCCAAACGCGACTTCTGCGCTGTCGGTGAGATCGGGATCGATTTGTATTGGGACAAGACATTTCTGGAAGAACAGAAAGAAGTCTTCCGACGTCAGATCCTGTTGGCCAATTCCAGGAAGCGACCGGTGGTCATCCACTGCCGTCAGTCCTTTGATGAAGTGGTATCCGTATTACGCGAAACGCCCAAGTCGAATCCTCAGGGCATCTTTCATTGTTTTTCAGGTACGGCGGAACAGGCGCGTGAGGTGATCGGAATGGGATTCTTGCTCGGAATAGGCGGTGTGGTAACATATCCGAAATCCGGAATGGACGCTGTTGTCCGTGAAATCCCTTTGGAACACCTCGTGTTGGAAACTGATGCACCTTACCTTGCTCCTGTGCCTCACCGCGGAAAAAGGAATCTTCCTGCGTATCTTCGTCTGGTCGCCGAGAAAGTGGCCGATCTTAAAAATCTTCCGCTGGAAGAGGTCGCACGGGTGACAACGGAAAACTCGCATCAACTATTCGGATGCTGATTCGATGAAGCCGAACGCAACGAACATCATGAAATCCACCGCTTCCGTCCACCCCAAAAAGGTCCTGCTCATTTACACAGGAGGTACCATCGGCATGCAGCAGGATGAGCAGGGCGCACTTTCACCCGTCGATTTCTCGGGCATCACCGACCAATTGGAGGAGCTGAAGCGGCTCGACTGCATTTATGGCTATCACGCTTTTCCGATCCCCATTGATTCCAGCAATGTGAATCCCGATTTCTGGGACGTGCTGGCACGAGTCATAGAATCGAATTACGACAACTACGATTCGTTCCTCATCCTGCACGGTACCGATACAATGGCGTATACCGCCTCGGCACTGAGTTTCATGCTGGAGGGGCTGACAAAACCGGTCATCATCACCGGATCACAACTTCCGCTCGGCGCCATCCGCACCGATGCGAAACGCAACATCGTCACATCCGTTGAAATCGCGGCCAGCGAAACAGTAGTTCCGGAGGTCTGCATCTTCTTCAACAACCAGCTCTTCCGCGGCAACCGGAGTGAAAAACATACGTCCAGCAAGTTCGACGCGTTCCAGTCTTTGAATTATCCGGTCCTTGCCGAAGCCGGTGTGGAAATCGTGTTCAACACGGACGATATCCTTCCCCCGTCAGACAAGCCGTTTACAGTACATCATGGATTCGATACGAACGTCGCCCTGATCAAGATTTATCCCGGCATCCACATGGATGTGATCGATGCCACCTTACGCACTCCCGGACTGAAAGGTGCTGTCATCGAGACCTATGGCAGCGGCAACGCCCCCACCCATCCGGAATTCCTGCGCGTCCTGAAGGCGGCGGTAGACCGAGGTGTGATCCTCCTGAATGTATCTCAATGCAGCGGCGGAAGTGTGGAGCAGGGGAAATATGAAACCAGTTTTCATCTGCAACAGATCGGTGTCGTCAGCGGTCAGGATATGACGACCGAGGCCGCAATCACCAAACTCATGTTCTTGCTTGCGCACGAACACAGTCCGGAGGTCATCCGAAAAAAGTTGATTCGTAATCTTCGTGGTGAATTGTCGGAGTGATTCTTCACCCGAAGCGTTCTTTCTAAAAGCCAATAGAGTTTCTTTTCCGTCTTACGAATTTGCGCAAGATGAAACATTACCTCACGACGATTTCGTCAGCGAATACCCATGACTTGTTCCCCGTATAGGTGTGCCAAGCGGGCAGCGTTTTCGTGCCTGTGATATCGAACCGGATGAAGCGCGCCTTTTTTCCGCTCAGGTTGAATTCGAAGTTTCGGATCAAAGGCTCCTTCGTCAGATCACTGTCCGGAGCGAGCACCCCGACCGGCTCAAATCGCTTGCCGTCTTCCGACACGAGGCATTCCACTTTTTCCGGTACGATGATCCATGATTTTGGATAATGAAGCGTGCTGATGGCGGCAGACTCCGGCGATTTCACTTCTCCCAGATCGACCGTGCAGCTCACATCGATACCTTCCCATCCCAGCCAGTTCGTCTTATAATTTTCAGCACCCCGCACCCCGTTGGTCAATGTCGACGGACCGTTTACATAGTATCGTTTATCGGGGTCGGGAATGCACGTGACCTGTTTTTCAAATGCGAGATTCCCTTCTACGGAAACATCGATGAACCGGAGGGTTGATTCATGAAAGGTTTCGACCGTCAGGCCGTTCTCGTTCATATGCGAGATACCGTTCCGGTTGCAGATGGCGACGAACGAATCGAGTAACGCGGTCTTTTCCGGACGGACTGTGAAGGAGCCGCTTTCACGCCGGAACCAGCCGCGCGGACCGAACAGGTCGGCCTTTGCCATTTCTATTTCAGTGAACAGTAAAGGCAGTTCTGCGATCTTCACGCGTTCGAGCAACACCGGCTGTCCGCTCACCATCATCTCCGCGCGCCGGAAGAAGTTCCTGTACTCCTTCACCCGCGCCTCGTCAAAGGTCGTCCTGGCGAAGGCTACCGGCGTTCCGTAGATATCGAGCGACTGTCCGGTCTCTTTTTCCACTTCGTGCATTCGTTTGAAATAATTGCCGACGTACGGCCCTGCAGCGCCGTAATAATGCATGAAGAAGTCGTCGGTGACCGCTTCCATATCGATATCCGTATTCCAAAGCAACTTGCTCAGCACATACAGCTTCAACTCTGCGAATTCTACTCCGTGTTCAATGTTACACTGCTGGAAATGCGCTTTTGCACCGTACCGGTTGAACAATTCCAGATTCGGCTGCAGCGTATGAAACAGAGGAAAGGGACTTATGTAATTAGTGAACTGCACTTCATAATCCCAGATCATCAGATTATCGCAGATGGCATGCCAGTCTCTCAGATCCTGCACGAATCCGGCGCTGCCCGGCTCTTTTTCGATCGCTTCTTTACGGTCCAGCTCGATGCTGCAGAGCGTGATCATCACATTCTTCGCGGGACGGGTTATTTTCGGCGCCTTCCGCGTGTAGGAGTAGGCGAGTGTCGTTATGGTCTTTTCAGGAAATGCTTCGGCCACTTTGTTGACGAATCGTAACAAGAGTCCGCAGGGCGATCCTTCCGCACTGTCCACAGCCGCGCACGCACTGCAACGACAATATTCGAAGTCGTCGTTCGGACTTACCGACCAGTATTTAACCGACGGATGCAACGCCATTTCCTGCCGCAACGTATCGATGACCCGTTCCAGCACATCCGGATTGGTCAGGCAGAGCTGCGCATACTCTTTTCGCTCCCCGTTGATGAGTCCGAAATATTCCGGATGTGAGGTGAAATATTTCTGTGGCGGAACCAGTCGTTTGAACGTATGCACATAGTAGCCGTTCCAATCACCGTCCCTCCAGTCGTCAGAAATTGTCGTAACGCGCCGCCAGACCTTGACGACCGAATCAGCGGCCATCGGGCCGTTGACGATTCGGATATTTACGGCAGGAACCGAAGTCGTGTCTATGACGGGCAGCTCGATGGTAGTTTTCTTCGGAACGAATTCTTCTTCGGCCGTGAACTTGCGGCAGCCGATCTGTTCTTCCAGGAATGCCGTCACCGCATAGACGGTCCCGTTCCGCGAACCGCCGAAGAGAAATACAGCATTGCTGTCTGTAATGATCCGGTATCCGTCCGGACCGAGTTTGTCGAGTGAAGATGCGTATCGCTCCATCATGACTTTTGTCCGTCCGATATGCACTTTCTTTTGTGTTTCTATCGACCTTGAACCGTCACGATGGACGATCATGCTAATGCCGGTCACTTTTCGGATGTATTCGCGGAGGATGTCCGCGCCTTGTTGTTCGACAACGCTCGGTTGTGTCGGCAGTTCAATACAGAAATCCGTTTTTCCGTTTTTAAAAAACAACGTATTTCCTTCCTCAGCTGATGCAGCCGGAACGGAATAGATGAACAGAAAGCCAAGGAGGAGCAGGGTGAATATTCGCATCGTACGAAGGAGTTAAAAGCAATATCCCGGGTTGCTGGATCGCTGACGAAATATCAGAAAAACATCCGGTCAATGGATCACGCTCACCCGACCGACATATACATGGTCCTTGTCGAAAAAGTCGGTGACTACGATCCGGTAGGTGTAGGATTCGTTTTGTACGAATTCTTTCGATTTCCCTTCCCATTGCCGTTCGATGTCCCGCGTCCGGAAAATGGCTTTACCCCAACGGTCGTAGATCTCCATTTCATAGGCTTTGATCCACGTTCCGTAACCGCCGAAGGTATCGTTGCGGCCGTCCCCGTTCGGTGAAAAACTGTTCGGAACATAAAAGCTGAACCACGGATCCACACGAAGGAGCAGTTGTACCGAGTCAATACATCCCTTGTCAGAAGTGACAATCAGTAACACAGGATAGCTTCCGGTATCGGCATATTCGTGGGCCGGCTCGAAAATGTCAGTCGTATTTCCATCACCGAAATCCCAGAACCAGAGCGAATCATCAGTACTCGTATTCGTGAAACGGAAGGAAGGATTCAGGATGTCGGAGGTAAGCGTGGAAGGAATGAAGCTCGCAGTCGGTTGCGGATAAACAGTGATCAGACCCGTCATCAGGGTGTCATCCGAACAGCCTTCTGAGGTGGTCACCTCCAGGCGCACATCGTATGTTCCGTCCTGTAAAAACAGATGTGAAGGAGATGCAGCCGAATCATCCGTATTATCAGAGTACGTCCAGTTGTAGGACAGGCCGTTTCCGCTGCTTAAATCATTGAAGTCCACCAGCAAGGGTTCACAACCCGCCAGCTCCAACGCTTCGAACGAAGCCAAAGGCATAGCGGTGACCAATACGCTGTCGACATGGACGATACCCGGACATCCGGCATAGAATGTCTGCATAGTCACCGGTTGATATCCTGTAGTCGAATAACGGATACCGGCTACAAAGAAGCCGGTGTCGCCGGCAACAGATGCGCTGCTTCCGAAATTCCAGAGATATTCATAGAGCGAATCGACAGGACCGGTGGAAACGAACGCGAAGTTGTTTCCTGAAATGCACTGCGGAGGAGGGGGGATGAATGCCTCTACCGCCTGACGATAGGCAGTCACCACTACTTCATCCGTATCATTGCACCCTAGCCAGTCGGTGACGACCAGCTGTAACGTATCCATCCTGTCGAACGGATTGTTATTGCTAAGCGATACTCCTGTCAATGAAAGTGTAGGGTCGGTGACCGCTGTCGCAGGATACCAGAAATAACTGTAGCCTCCTGAATTAGCAGCTCCTACATCCACAAGTTGTCCGCTGCAGGCAGCCACATCGCTTCCGGCATCTGCCACGGGAGGAGCGACCACGTTCACCGTTCCGTTCTCCGGATTGGATGAGCAACCGTTTTCAGAAACAGTCAGCCCGATGACCCTTATACCGGGCGTATTCCACTGTACGGAGAGCGTCCCGCCTGTTCCGGTCACTGCGCCGGAATCCGTATACCAGGATAATGTGGCAGTCGGACCTCCGTCTCCTGTGTAAAGCAATTGCGCCTGGGAGTATAGGCATATGTCAGGAGTAACGGTGAAAGTAGCAGTCGGTACACGCTTGACGACCACTTGTCCTGTGGTTGTATCCGAACATCCGTTGTCGGATACGATCAGGGAAAGCTGCTCTGTTCCCGGATTCGTCCATTGCAGGAGATAAGGTCCCGGACCGCTGCCGCTCTGTACGGATCCGTTGCCGAAATCCCACTGGTAAGTGGCGTTCGCCCCTGCGTTACCGGCGAAAATCAGGGAGGCGAGGTTGTTGCTGCAGATGGAATCCGGATACAGGATTTCCGCTTCCGGTCTGTCAAGTATGTTCACATTTTGCACAGCAGTCGCCGTCGTACATCCAGGAACGTCGATGTTCAGTTGTACCGGGTAGCTTCCGAACGTATTCCAAACGATTTCGAAAGGTCCTTGTCCGCTTCCGCTGATGACGGTTCCTCCGCTGAAGTTCCAGTTGAACACCGCATTCGAAACAGCGGAACCGGTGAAGGTCACGGTAGAAGAAGTCCCTTCACACACATCCGTCACGGTGAGCGCGGCTACGGCACATGCAAGTACGGTCACGGTCAACGTGTCTCTGCTGGAGCAGCCGCTGATTCCGGTCACCGTCAACACCACCTGATAAGTCCCTGGCTGTGTGAAAACATGGAAGGTATTAGGTAATGAAGAGGTCGGACCACCGTCCCCGAAGTTCCACAGGTACTGGAAGCCACCGATGGCGGTGCTCGTGAAGTTGATACTGGTTCCGACCTGCTGTGGTGCTACGGGGGAGAATGCACAGGAGGTGATCGAAGGGGCGGATTGTACGGAGATTACGATCGGAGCCTGCGAAGTCTGGGCGGGAACACCGTTATCAGTTGCGGTCAGGAAGATCGTGTGGAAGCCGAGGTTACCGGGCTGCCCGATCACTTGTACTTGAGCAGAAGCAATGTTGCCGGAGGTACTTGAAACCATGCTGACACCCGGCATTCCGTTGGGATTGACGCCCGGGACAGTGGTTTGTCCGGCTTCCGGGGATAGGAAATTCGCATCGATGAACAGTGTATCGTTTTCGCAGAGCGTCAATGTATCACACACCTGGTCGGATTCTATGATCGGAGGGATGTTGTTGCTGCTTACACAGACGTTGAAGATGTAGGTTTGGAAATCCAGCATCGATACGCCGTCATTCGATCCGTACGGACCGTCATACGCGGTTCCGGCACGGTCGTACCGTCCGATCTGGATGTAGTCCACGCCGTTGCCGCGATTGACACCTACTGTCGCCGGAATACCCCCGAAACCGTTTACACCTTGAGAAGCGGCGCCCGTCGTCCACTGCATGTCTTTGTAGCAGAACTGCACATTGTTTCCCGGTGTGATGATCGGGTCGTTGCCGTCTGTGATGATCAACTGGAAGGTATTCACCTTGTCGAACATATTGGCAAAATACCCGACCTGGTCCCATTGCACGATCAGGTGCGTAGCGGTCAATTGGTAATAGACCAGACCGCTTCCTAGGCCGCGTGTGTCTACGTCTGCCCAGAAGGGCGCAATCATCACGAAGTTCGGATCCGGAAATGAAAAAGCGGAAAATGCCCCGTAGGAAGCGCCGATTGAAATGTTTCCGTTGTTGTTGATGTAGATCTGATTGACGTTCTGTCCGTAAAAGCAAAGATTGAACGGAAGATTGATAAGTCCGGTCGAACCGTCGTCGTTCCGGTAGTCCGGCGCCGTTCCGAGGTTGAAAGGAACCACACTCCAGGTCGCGTCGCGCGGAATCCAGCAGTTGCAGCTGGTTGAAGCCGGCCGGTTGACCGGTGTGACGTAGTTCCGGTATCGGGCGGAATCAAAAGCGATGGGATCACCGGTCAGATTGATTTCGCGGAAGTAGTCCGTAAGACTCCCCGAGCTTTTCAAAGTCTCCAACCGGACGTTGTCAGGAGGCAGCATCGTCTGCGCCGACACGTTCAGCCAGGCGATGAAGCTGAAACAGAGCAAGGAAATTCCGGTACGTGACATGGCCAGAAAAGCAGTGTATTAAATATAGGCACAATCGCTCTCTCTTCCAACGCTTTCTGTCGCGGGTTATGCTCATTTGAATGAAAATAACAGCTCATATCTTACAAAACCGTTGAAAGAAACCTGTTGTCGGCTGTTTTTATCATTCTCCCGTCTGTTACTTTGGAGGTCTATGAATGCCGAGTACCTGATCAATACGTTCTCCATGAACCGCCATCCGGAAGGAGGCTACTATAAAGAAACCTATCGCAGTCCGGAAAACATTCCGCATTCCGGCCTTCCGGGTCGTTTCACGGGCGACCGCAGTTTCAGTACCGCTATTTATTTTCTTCTCATCGGCGAAGAGTTTTCTTCGTTCCACCGGATCAAGGCCGATGAAGTGTGGCATTTCTATACCGGCAGCCCTTTGGAGCTGTCCATGATTTCGCCGGAAGGAGTGTTGACGACAGCGATTATCGGAAACCAACCGGAAAATGGGCATCACTTCCAGTACACAGTTCCCGCCGGATACTGGTTTGCCTCCAGGTGCTGCGACGGAAACGGATTTTCCTTCGTCGGTTGCACCGTAGCTCCGGGATTCGACTTCGCTGATTTCGAACTGGCGAAGCGTGAAGCGCTCACGCTTGCGTTCCCGGACCATTCATCGCTGATCCGTTCCCTTTGTCGCAACTGAAGAGATACATTTATCTTTAATACATACCATTACACGACAATCCCCCGACCATGAAAAACTCACTTACACTGTTCTTGCTGTTTTCATCCATCACTTTGAAAGCACAGTTCACTGCGGACTCATCCGTCAACACCACCGTTCAGGATGCTGCCGGTATCGAAGAAGCGGTTCCGATCGTCGGTGCCTCCTCCGGTATCTATTCTTTTATCACCTATTTCAATCAGAACACTTCCGGCACCTACGATTTCAGTATGCAGGTGCTGGATCCGTTGGGAAACGCCTCCTTTACACCGACGCCGTTGCTCGTCAGTAATTATCCGCAGAGCACCGCGATTTTCAAATATGACATGAAGACGACGCCGCTGAACAGCGCCGTAGCCGCATTCCAGGACGAGCGGACCGGTGTACTCGATGTGGTCGCCTATCATGTGGACCAGTCCGGCAATTTCCTCTGGGGCAGCGCCGGCATCCAGCTCAATGATCCGGCCTCGACGAACGGAGGTATCGCTCCTTCCGTCGGCATCCTGCCGAACAACGATGCGGTCATCGCATGGATCGTGGACGGCTCGCCGAAAGACTGGGTCGATTTTCAACGCATCACGCCGAACGGAACCGTTTCATGGCCCGGTACTCCGAAGCGCATCATCGATTCGACATTCACAGCAACCTATGGCCGTCCGCAGGTAATACCCACTAACACGGACGACTTCTTCATCTACTACCTGAAGCAGACCGGTTTCTTTCCTCCTGTATGCAACATGTACATGCAGCGGTATAATCCGGCGGGTAATCCGGTGTGGCCGTCGCCGGTCCACCTTTCTTCCAAGACCATTCCCGTATTCAACGATCCATCCATCGTCCCTGACGGCAACAACGGTGCTTACATCGCATACGCCTCCGGCAATCCTGCAAATCCGGGATTCAACGACGTGTTCGTCCAGCACATCGACTTCAACGGGAATCTTTGGAGTGTAGACGGAACTCCGGCGTGTACCGGGACAACTACACAGCGGATCTCACCGAAAGTCCGCTACTCATCATCCATGCCTCACCCGATGGTCCTCATGAAGGAAACCGATGCCGCACAGTCAAGCGCCGGAGTCTCGGTACAGGCATTCGATGCTGCCACCGGAACTACACTGTTGGGTCCGAACGGCTATGCGGTCACACCGATCACCGCGGCCTATGATGAACCGTACGATCTGCAGGCGATCTGCGGCAACTGGATGATCCTTTACGCCGAAGGCACGTTCGGTAACAACACCATGTATGCTGTAAAAATCGACACAAACGGAGTCCCCGTATGGACGCGTGTGCTTTCCTCGGTAGCGAGCAACAAATCGCGCGGTCAACTCACCACATCGGTCGCTACACTTGGAATGGGCGATCAACTGGTCGCTGTTTGGGAAGACGAGCGTAACGGTCGCGGCATTTATGCGCAGAACATTTCCTGCGACGGTCTGCTGGGACCGTTGATCAATTCCGTGAATGAAACGGTCCGGCCTGCAGCGGCCTTAGCGTTGTATCCGAATCCCGCAGCTTCCGACCGGATGGTCCGTGTGTTTTCCGAGGACATAGGTCGTGCGACCTTCCGCCTGAACGACGTTTCCGGTCGAACGGTTGCGGAGGCTGAAAATGTCCTGTTGGTCAACGGACCCAACGAATTCCGGTTGTCTGCTTTGTTCCGTCAGCTCACCTTGTCTTCCGGGACGTATGCCTTGCAGGTGGTTTCAAAAGCAGGTGTACAGCAGGTGAAGCTGATCGTTCAGTAGTCTTCGGCTCCCTTCCGGAACAACTACTCATTTCCCATTGGCATTCTGCCAGATGGTGTTCAGCAGTCCGCCGCGGAAGCGGTCGTCGCACAGTTGCCAGAACATGATTCCGCCCAGGTCGCGGTTCAAGGCATATTCCGTTTTCAATGCGACGGACTGTTCATCGTCGTAGGTGGCCAGAATGCGGCGGGATTCGTTGATGGCGAACGGGGCAGCGGCTTGTTTGTCCCACATGATTTCAAATCCGTTTTCGGAAGAGAGGGAGTCACGTATGTCGCGGTGACGGAAGGTGTGCAGGAATGCTCCCGGTTGATAGAGGCCGACGGGATACCCACTGTCGACAGAGAACATCCGCCCGTAGAAACCGCAGCCGATGACAATCTTCTCCGGCGGGACACCTTTTTCGTGTAATAAGGTAACGGCATGGTCGACGGACTCCCGCTGGAAGTTGGTCGAGTACAGCGGTGTGTGATGACCTCCCGAGGTGCTGTATCCGTGCACGAGATCATACGTCATGACATTGATGAAGTCGACTAAAGGAACCACATCATTCCATGCAATCGCCGAGTCGATGTATGCGGTGTAACCGCCGGCTGCGAAGGACAGTTCGAAGCCGGGACCGTTCGCGGCGCGAATTTCTTTTAGCAGTTCGGTGAAATTAGACTTGTCTTCCGGCGATCGTTTATGTCCGGGGAAGCCGCTGACGACCGGATATTCCCAGTCGAGGTCGATGCCGTCGGTCTTGAAATACCGCGACACCTCCCGGACCGATTCGGCGAATTGTTTTCGGTTTTCCGCGGAGGCGAACACATCAGAGCAGGTAGCGCATCCGCTCCAGCCGCCGAGCGACAGCAGGACTTTCAGTTGGTGCTGTTTTTTCTTCAACGCGACCATGTTGCGGATCATAGCGGTGTCCGCTGCGTTGCGGAGGGTAAAACGGGAGCCTTCCAGATGTCCGAAGCAAAAGATAAGATGTGTAAGCTTCTCCGTCTCGAAGCTGTCGATCGGGATCTTGTTGCCTGCGTAATAGCCAACAATGCGGAAAGGAGTTTCGGCGAAGAGGGATTGCACGAAGCAAAGCAGTATGCCGGTCGTAAATAAGATCCGTTTCATGGTGCAGAACGGGTGCAACTTAAAGCTATATCTTTGAAAATAAAAAGCATGCCACAGGTACTTAGGAACATCCTTTCGGCCCTTGCCGGAATCATAATGGGCAGTGTTTTGAATTGGGGTTTGATCAAAGTCGGCGAACTGCTGATTCCGCTTCCGTCCGGAGCGGATGTGTCGACTCCCGAAGGGTTAAAAGCAGCCATACCTCTTTTTGAATTCAAGCACTTCCTGTTTCCTCTTATCGCTCATGCGCTGGGTACGTTGTTCGGGGCTTTTGTCGCCGTACGCTTATCAGGCATCGGCTCGGTCCGTCCTGCCATGGTCGTTGCGGCCTTTTTCCTGATCGGAGGAGCCGCCATGATCATGGAACTCCCGGCGCCGATGTGGTTCAACATCACGGATCTGGTCGTAGCGTATATTCCGATGGGATTACTCGGCTACCGTCTTGCAAAGCGTAATATCCCCGATCAGGGCGCCTGATCTTATCCATAATAACGTAGCCTACTCCATGTTCCTTCCGCGTAATACGTTTCTGTCGCTTGCCGTATTACCGGTCGTCGTCTTGTTCGTATTCGCAACTTCGGGGAGGGCACAGGATTTTTCCGGCACGTGGCAGGGTCGCCTGCGTTTCATGAAAGCCGATATCCGGTTGGTGTTGCGCTTGGACAAAGACAGTCTTGGAAACTGGTCCGGCACGTTACAGAGTCCGGAGCAGTCGAAGACGGCGTACGCGGTGGACGAATTGAAAGTGATCGGTGACACGTTGTCGTTCGATGTATTCGAGATGGAAACGGCGTATACGGGTGTTTTTAACGCTGACAGCAACGCCGTCATCGGAAGGTTCGAGCAGCGCGGATTCAAGTTGCCGATGAAGTTGCTGAAAGGAGAAGACAGTGACCTGTTGTATACACGTCCGCAGCGACCCAGGCCTCCGTATCCGTATCACGTCGAAGAGGTCAGGATTGTCAATTCGCTCGGCGGAGACACATTGGCGGGTACGTTGACGCGACCGTCGTCGAAGGGGAAATACCCTGCGGTGGTGCTGATTACCGGAAGCGGGCCGGAGGACCGGGATGAAACCGTTTTCGCGCATAAGCCGTTTCTTTTGCTGGCGGATCATCTCACGCGGATGGGTTATGCAGTATTGCGGTGCGACGACCGCGGCGCGGGCGCTTCGACAGGCGATTTCTCGAAAGCCACGCCGGATGATTTTGCCTCGGATATAACGGCGCAGGTCAAGTACCTGCGCAAGCGAAAGGACATCGATCGACGGAGCATCGGATTGCTGGGGCACAGTGAAGGCGGCATCATCGCGCCGATGGTGGCGGTTGATGACAAGCGTATCGCTTTCGTGATCCTGCTGGCGGCGCCTGCGATGGATTTGTTCGAACTGCTGCTGGAGCAGGCGGTACTTGCAGCGAAAGCAGACGGTACGAAGCAGAAAGACATAGATGAGCGCGTCAACCGGAACCGTCGGTTGTTTGAGATCCTGAAAAATTCCTCCGACTCATCTGATGCGCAGCAGCGGATTGTTTCCTATCTCGATTCCTTGCAGGCGTCGGACGCTGAGATAGAACGATCGCTGAAGACCGTTTGTACGCCGTGGATGCGCTGGTACGTCGGATATGATCCTACGGAGAATCTGAAAAAATTGCGGTGTCCGGTGTTGGCGATCAACGGGGAGAAGGATGTTCAGGTGCCGGCGAAGTCGAATCTTCCGAGGATCGAGGAGGCATTGAAAAAAGGTGGCAA
>JBJOMA010000211.1:0-8643 GCA_046052625.1 Bacteroidota bacterium | reverse complement strand
GCTCATGCGATACCCGAAGCCTATGGCGAGGGAGTGTTGCGCGGTCGCGTACCCCAATCTGCAACAGATTGCCGTTGCAGGTTTGTATTCCAATCCTAGGCGTAAACCTATGCCGGTAAGATCGGTTTCCAGTTCAAGCGTGCCCTTCAGTTGATCGACAGATTGAATCGTGAGTCCGGTAATGAAGGAGGTAGGCGGACGGTTGTTGTTTGATGAGCTGATGAAAAAGCCTTCGATGTTTTCAATCCATACTGCCAGCCGGATGGAAGAGGAGAGTAGCCAAAGGTTTCCTGCCGCTGCAGAAACATTTCGCGTACGGTCCATTTCTATCCGCTGCTCCGCAATTTCAACCCGAATGCCGAATGCGAACCGGGAATTCAAACGCATGCCTGCAGAAACTGGCAACCGCAGCTTTCCATAGCCTGTGAAGCCCTGCCTTTCCACTCCGGTGCCGACAAACGTTCGTTCATAGCACTTTAATGCCAGTGATAAGGCCGTTTCGTTCCAATCGGAAATCGAATATCTATTGATTTGCGAAATGCCGATACCGGATTGGTCGCAACCCGCAAGCCCGGCCGGATTGCAGAAGACCGCCCAGGGATCATGCTCCGTCACTCCGCGTAGATTGCTTCCGAAGGCGGAAACTGATTGGGTGTAACCTTTTGAGCAGACGACAGTCGCTGCAGCTGTCAGGATAAAAAAGTACTTGGAAGTCACGATGCGAAAATAGATTCGCATCGTTCAAGTCGGGAAAACTTAGTGCTGGTGAATAAAATCGCCAGCGAAAATGCGAAGGACGCTACTTTGAATGATCAGACAGGCCTTTGTTGGCGCCGATCACTTTTTCTTTCAAGGATTCCTTGTAACGGTTGATCCGCTCATAGAGTGCAGTGTCCGAAGTGGCAAGGATCTGTGCGGCGAGTATGCCGGCATTTTGAGCTGCGTTCAGAGCGACGGTTGCGACCGGTACGCCGTTCGGCATCTGCAGGATAGAAAGTATGGAGTCCCAGCCGTCAATTGAGTTGCTGGATTTCACCGGAACGCCGATGACAGGCAGCGAGGTGAGTGATGCGGTCATTCCGGGGAGGTGCGCGGCGCCTCCGGCACCGGCGATGATCACTTTTATACCGCGGCCGGCGGCTGATTGTGCATATTCCACCATCCGTTCGGGCGTCCTGTGTGCCGAAACGATTTGTATTTCAAAGGGGAT
This sequence comes from Bacteroidota bacterium, assembly GCA_046052625.1. GTDB lineage: Bacteria > Bacteroidota > Bacteroidia > AKYH767-A > 2013-40CM-41-45 > Pollutiaquabacter. Next base: position 7,433 of record JBJOMA010000211.1, on the reverse strand, counting down.
TCCGAACTGGGTGAGAATGTCTGCGGCTGCCTGCATGACCGGAAGGTCGGATTGGCTGCCCATGATGATGCCTGCTACGGGTTGGTCCATGAGGAGAGAGGTATTCGTTCAGCTACTGATGACCTTGAGGGTCTGTTGTACTTTTTTCGCTTTGTCGATCGCTTGATCAAGGGTATCGTCGCAGATAGTGACGTGGCCCATCTTACGGAAAGGCTTCGTGAACCTTTTGCCGTATAGGTGCACGTGTACTCCGTGAATGGCGAGGCATTCTTCCATGCCGAGGTAGGCGGCTTCCCCTTCGTGTCCTCTTTCCCCCAGCAGATTTACCATGACCGTCGGTTGGATCAATGAGGTGTCTCCCAAGGGCAGGTCGAGGACGGCGCGAAGGTGCTGTTCGTATTGCGAGGTGCGGTTGGCCTCGATTGTAGCATGGCCGCTATTGTGCGGACGCGGAGCGATTTCGTTTACCAGCAGTTCGCCATCGCCGGTCAGGAAAAGTTCGACAGCGAGTACGCCTTCCAATTCCAAGGCTTCGGCCAGCCGGGCGGCCAGCTGGGATGCCTTCGCTTCAATTTCACGAGTGATCCTTGCAGGTGCGAACAGGAATTCCACCAGATTGGCCTCCTGATTGAATTCCATTTCGACGGCAGGGTAGGTGACGGTCTCACCTCGGCTGTTGCGAGCAACGATGACAGCAATTTCTTTTTCAAAAGAAACGAATTTCTCCAATACGCTGGGAGCATCGAAGGCGTCGGCTATGTCGCCGGTATTCCGGATCGGACGAACTCCTTTGCCGTCGTAGCCGCCGGTCCGCAATTTCTGCATCACCGGGAGGAATTCGGCATGTTCGGATATTTCATCACGTCCGCTTACGAGGTGAAAGGGCGCAGTAGGAATTCCGTTGGCTCGATAAAAGATCTTCTGCGCGCCTTTATCCTGGACCAGTTTCAGGATGCGGGATGCGGGGCGGACGATGACGCCTTCCTTTTCGAGGATTTCAAGCGCAGAGACGTCGACATGTTCAATCTCTACCGTCAGGTGGTCGACCGTACGGCCAAATGCAAGGACCGCCTCGCGGTCGCGGAAGGAACCATTTACGAACCGGTCGCAAAGGGATAAGCAAGGGGCATCAGGATCCGGATCAAGAACCGAGGTCCTGACATTGAGGTTAATAGCCTCCTGGATCAGCATCCGGCCCAGTTGTCCTCCCCCCAAGATGCCCAGACGGGCGGACTTGTAAATGCTTTGAGTCATTTCCGGCTGCAAATTACGTATTCCGTGGGAAGGTGTTCAAGAAATTGCGAACTCCCTTCTTTACTCGTATTTTTGACCTTTCCGGTTTGATATGAAAACCATCACCGTAAAGGATAAGTCCTTTCAGGTCTATATTCCGGCTGAAACCATCCAGCAACGCATCGGGTCGATCGCGGCCATGCTGAACGAAGACCTGCGCGGAAAAGATCCCTTCTTCATCGTCGTACTTAACGGTGCCTTTCTTTTTGCAGCAGATGTTTTCAGAAGGATTGAAATTCCCTGTGAAATCGGTTTTATCAGGGTTTCATCCTATTCCGGGACCAGTACCACCGGAGAGATTCGAAGCCTTATGGGTTTGAGTAAGGATATAAAAGGCCGGACGGTCGTAGTGCTGGAGGATATTGTCGATACCGGTCACACTGCCGTGTATCTCGTCGAGGAATTGAAAAAGCAGCAGCCCGCAGAAATCCGTTTTGCCAGTCTGTTGCTGAAGCCGGATGCTTTGCAACATCACTTTAAGCCGGATTATACCGGATTCGAGGTGCCTAATGATTTCCTGTTGGGATACGGTCTGGATTATGACGGTTACGGGCGTAATCTGAACGACATTTATAAGCTAACCAGTTGAAAATGTAATATCTGTCATGATCAATATCGTACTTTTTGGTCCTCCCGGTGCCGGCAAAGGCACCCAATCTGAGAAGCTCATCGAGCGTTTCAATTTGGTGCATCTTTCTACCGGCGACATCCTCCGTTCCGAAGTGGCGAGCCGTACGCCGCTCGGGCTTGAAGCTAAAAAGCTCATGGACCAGGGATTACTGGTTCCGGACGAGGTCGTAATCGGTATGATTGAATCCAAGCTTGACGCGAACCTCGGAGCTAAGGGTTTTATTTTTGACGGTTTTCCAAGGACCGAAGCGCAGGCGCGCGCCTTGGACCAATTGCTTTCCCGTAAAGGAACATCCATCACCGTCATGCTGGCGCTGGAAGTAGCTGATGAAGAGCTGATGACCCGTCTGCTGAAGCGAGGAAAGGAATCCGGTCGTGCAGATGATCAGGATGAATCCATCATTCACAAGCGAATCTCCGAATATGTGAGCAAGACTGCTCCGGTACGGGATTATTATAAAGCCCAGGAAAAGTATACCGGTGTGAACGGGATCGGCTCCATTGATTCCATTTTCAACGAACTCTGCGGAGCTGTAGAAGCTTCCATGGCTGCGCGTTAACAGCTATTCCGTCGCTTCGCTATCTTCCCATTTATTGTTGTTAGTATCACACCATGGCCTCCTCCAATTTCGTTGATTATGTAAAGATCTGTTGCAGGAGCGGTGCCGGAGGTCCGGGTTCGGTCCATTTTCACCGCGACAAGAAAACCGCCAAGGGCGGTCCGGACGGAGGCGACGGAGGACACGGCGGGAGCATCATTCTGCGAGGTAACAAGCAGCTCTGGACGTTGCTCCATCTGAAGTACCGTAAGCATGTTATCGCCGAGCCGGGCGAGAAGGGTTCTTCCGGCTTGAAGACCGGTGCAGACGGCAAGGACGAGATATTGGAAGTGCCGCTCGGTACCGTAGCGAGGGATGTGGAAACAGACCAGGTGCTATTCGAGATCAACGATGACGGTGAAGAGCGTGTATTGGTGCCCGGCGGTCGTGGAGGGAAGGGGAATAACTTCTTCAAGACCTCTACGCTTCAGACGCCCCGCTTCGCGCAGCCCGGTGAACCCGGTCTCGAATCATGGAAGATACTTGAGCTTAAATTGCTGGCGGATGTGGGACTTGTCGGTTTTCCGAATGCAGGTAAATCGACGCTTCTCTCCGTGGTCTCCGCAGCGAAACCCGAAATCGCGGACTATCCGTTCACTACGCTTGTGCCTAACCTCGGCATGGTCGCCTATCGGGAGGGAAAGTCGTTCGTGATGGCGGACATTCCGGGTATCATCGAAGGTGCGCACGCGGGCAAAGGCCTGGGCGTACGTTTCCTTCGTCACATCGAAAGAAACTCGATACTTCTGTTCATGATCCCTTGCGACAGTCGGGACATCCGCAAGGATTATGACATCCTGCTGAACGAGTTGGAGAAATACAATCCGGAGCTATTGGATAAAAAGCGGTTGTTGGCCGTTACCAAGTGCGACATGCTCGATCAGGAATTATTGACGGCCATGAAGAAAGAGGTGCCTAAAGGGTTGCCTGTCGTTTTCATTTCTTCCGCTGCCGGCATGGGCATTCAGGAATTGAAAGACGAAATCTGGAAAGCCATCAACGGATGAGTGTGACGTTCTTGTCGCGTTTGGAAGAACTGGACGGTCGACTTTTGTTGGCTATAAATGGCCTCCATGCACCTTCGCTCGATGTCTTTTTTAGTACCGTGACCGCCCGGTTTTTTTGGTTGCCGCTGTATGCGTTTCTTATCGTCTTGCTCGTGAGAAGATTTGGCAAGGAATTTCTTTGGATCGCTCTTTTTGTGACAGTCATGATCACCCTTTCCGATCAGCTCGCCTCTTCGGTTTTGAAACCGCTGATCGGGCGGCTCCGGCCATGTCACGATGCAAGATGGTCCGGATTGCTGCATCTCGTGGATGGTCATTGCGGTGGCCGGTATGGATTTGTCTCTTCCCATGCTTCCAATACGTTTGCACTGCTCGCGTTTCTTTACAGGGTGATGGGTCGTGAATCGAAGGTGTTGATTTACGGTTTAACCTTTTGGGCGGTGGTTGTTTCACTCAGCAGAGTCTATCTGGGAGTTCACTTTCCTGGAGATGTCCTTTGCGGAGCTTTTTTGGGTGTTTCGATCGGGTTGCCGATGGGTTATTATTGCAATAAGGTATTGGCAAGAGCATCTGCCTTAAATGTTTAATATTGAATTTCCATGAAAAAAAAATGCGCTCGTAGTCTTACCATTCTTTTTGCATTGGTTGCCCTAACGCTCCGCGCACAGTCTCCTGCAAAGAACGGCAGTCCTGCACGTCCTGCGCTTGTGGTCGGTCTGGTGGTCGATCAGATGCGCTACGATTACCTGTATCGTTACACCAAGAACTACACGGAGAAAGGTTTCCGTCGTTTGTTGCGCGAGGGGTATACCTGCGAAAACGCGCATTACGATTACGTGCCGACCTACACAGCTCCGGGACATGCCTGTATCTATACCGGATCTGTCCCGTCGGTCAACGGCATCATCAGCAACGACTGGTACGACCGTGAATCTAAGCAGTCGATTTATTGTGTGAATGATACGACCGTTTCGGCCGTGGGTACCACTTCCATTTCCGGAAAGATGTCCCCGAGGCGTTTGCTTTCCACTACAGTGACCGATGAATTGCGTTTTGCAACAAATTATCGTTCGAAAGTGGTAGCCGTAGCCTTGAAGGACCGGGGTTCGGTCTTGCCCGGAGGATTCACGGCCAATGCCGCTTATTGGCATGATCCCTACAAGAACAACTGGGTGACCAGCACCTACTACATGGAAGATCTCCCGGAATGGGCGAAGCGATTCAATGACCGCCGGCTGACGGATACGCTCACGGCACAACCGTGGAACCTGTTACTAGCTCCGGAACAGTACACCGGTAGTACTGCAGATGATACGCCTTACGAAGGCCCCTTCAAGACGGAGACGCGTCCGGTTTTCCCGCACGACCTTCCTGTCATCCGTAAAGAGGATTCCGAATTGATCCGTAAGACACCATTTGGCAACACCTACACGCTGGAGTTCGCCAAAGCTGCCGTGGACGGCGAGCGCTTGGGCAAGAACGGGGAGACAGATTTCCTGGCTGTGAGTCTTTCCTCTCCGGATTATGTGGGACACCAGTTCGGAGTGAATGCCATGGAGACAGAAGATACATACGTGCGACTTGACCGCGAGCTTGCTGAATTCATCGACTTTCTGGACAATCGGATCGGTCGGAACAACTATTTGTTGTTCCTGACAGCGGATCATGGCGCTTGTCCGAACCCTGAGTTCAACGCCGATCATCGCATTCCGTCAGCGGTCATGGAGGAAAAGCCCATGCGGGATTCCATCCGTATGTTGTTGCTAAAGCAGTTCGGCGACAGTTCCATGATGATTTCAGCCGGTTCGACCGGTATCTATCTTGACCGGGAAAAAATACAGAAGAACAAATTGGATGCCGCTAAAGTGGAGGAGGCCTGTGCCAAATATGTGCTTCGATTCAAGGGTGTATCAAACGCATGGACGGCGACGGAGTTATCCCGCTCCCTGACGAGGGAAGGCATCGCACGACTGGTGCAGCGCGGATTTCATGTGCAGCGTTCAGCGGATGTGTGCATTCAGTTGCAGCCGGGTTGGATCGACTGGTATCGCAAGCAAGGTACTTCTCACGGATCTTCATATGCGTATGATACTCATGTGCCGGTGGTCTTCTTCGGAGGCGGGGTGAGAGCAGGGGAGACGCACCTTCCGGTTTCTGTCTGTGATATCGCACCGACCGTAGCGGCATGGCTTTCCATTCAGGAACCCAGCGGTTGCGTGGGAAAACCGATCGAACCGTTGTTGAGGCGGTGAGTAATTAACAGGCAATTGGTTTTTTGTAGGAAGACCAGATCTTGAAGAGTGCGATTTTAGCGTAATTTCAATGTTGTCAATATGCTACTAATCCCTGTTTTTGTTGAAAAATCAACACTTTTCTCCTCGATTTTTCCGGTTGCGCTTTTTCACATTATTTCCTAAATTTATCGGTTAAATACACGTGTTTTTTTGAAGTAAATGGCACTTATCCGTGTTAAACTTCCTGCAGGAAAAAAACGTGTATTCCGTTGAAACCACTCCGCCATGATACAATCAACCGGTCGCTTTTTCTCACACAGGCTTAGGACTATCCTTTCGCTTGCGCTACTAATTTCTGGAATCACACTACCGGGTGGTGCCAAAGCCAGCCATTCCATGGGTGCCGATTTGACATATGAATGTCTTGGAGGTAACCAGTATCGACTTCGCTTGGCATTTTACCGTGACTGTGACGGCATTCCGGCACCTTCACAGGTAACCATCAATATCACTTCCAGTTGCTATGCCTCCCGAACTGTTACTCTTTTCCCGACTCCCAGTTCACCTTTAGAGATTTCACCTATCTGTGCAACGCAGGTTTCCTCCTGTCAGGGTGGAACCTATGTCGGTGTGCAACAGTGGACTTATGAGGGTACGGTCACATTGAACGGTCCTTGTGCCGACTGGAATTTCAGTTTCACGGAGTGCTGCCGGAACGCGGCCATCACCAACATACCCTTTGCTTCCGGTTACAGTATGTACGTAAATGCCACACTGAACAATCTTGCGGCGCCCTGTAACAGTTCCCCTATTTTTTCCAACTATCCTGTGCCTTTCGCTTGTGTAGGCCGCAACTTTGTTTACAATCATGGTGTTTACGATGCGGACGGGGATTCGCTGGTGTTCCAACTGGTCGCCCCTCGTAACACTTCCGTCACCGATACGGTCGTTTATGCTTCCGGATTCTCATCACAGATTCCTTTGACTTCCGGATTGCTGCCGCCGAACCCTCCGGTCATTTTTGATGCATCGACCGGGGAAATGGTCGTTTATCCTACCGCGCAGGAAGTGACCGTTTTGGCAGTACTTGTACGGGAGTACCGGAACGGTGTACTCATCGGGACGGTCATTCGTGACATCCAGCTGCGGATCCTCCCTTGCTCGAACGCCATTCCGTCTCTGACGGGGATGAATGGTTTTCCGCAGTTTACAAGAAATATCTGTGTCGGATCACCTTGCACGTTTGTCATCGGATCACTTGATGGAAATCTTTCGAATACCACTACGCTTACATGGGACAATGGAATTCCCGGTGCTACGTTCACGGTTTTTGGCAGCAATAACTCCGCCGGATTCCGCCGTGATTCCGCTGTTTTCAATTGGACGCCCACTTTCGCGGATGTGGGTTCCCATTATTTCACCGCCACTGTAGTCGATGACAACTGTCCTTACCAGGGACTGACCATTGAAACCTATGTCTTGAACGTGAACTATGTGGATGTGACAGCCGGTTCCGATCCGACCGTCGCCTGTGGACAGTGTACCACTCTTACCGCTCAGAACATCGGGGGCAGAGCTCCCATCACTTTCACCTGGAATCCCGGTCAGTCCGATAGCAGCAACGGCGCCATCCGGAACCCGGCCTGCACCGGTACTTATATCGTGCAGGT
>JBJOMA010000210.1:0-3929 GCA_046052625.1 Bacteroidota bacterium | reverse complement strand
TGTACTTCCTGCAATGCCTGCACGGACGCTTGTCCGGTCAATATCGATCCCCTCGGAATCATCATCGACATGCGTCGTTACCTGGTCATGGAAGAATCGAAAGTCCCCCAGGAACTGGCCGGCATGTTCAGTCGAGTGGAGAACAACGGAGCGCCGTGGCAGTTTGCCCAGGCGGACCGTTTCAACTGGTCACAAAACAATTCCTGATATCCACAGCGTATGGAATTCAAAATCGATACGATGGCGGAATTCGCCGCCAGGGGAGAAGCTCCCGAGGTGCTTTTCTGGGTCGGATGCGCCGGCAGTTTCGATGAGCGCGCACAGAAAGTTACCCGTGCCGTGGCACGCCTTCTGCATGGAGCCGGTGTCTCCTTTGCAGTACTCGGATCGGAAGAGAGCTGCACCGGTGATCCCGCCAAGCGGGCCGGCAACGAATTCCTGTTCCAGATGCAGGCAATGATGAATGTCCAGGTCCTGGAAGGTTACGGAATCAACAAGATCGTCACAGCCTGTCCGCATTGTTTCAATACCCTTCGAAACGAATACCCCGCTCTTGGAGGAACGTACGAGGTGGTGCATCATACGCAGCTTGTCCAGCAGCTCATCGACCAGGGCCGGTTGCGGATACGCGGAGGCGCCTTTACCGGTAAGCGGATTGTCTTCCATGACCCGTGTTATCTCGGTCGAGGCAACGATATCTACGAAGCGCCGCGCGAGCTGATCGGGAAGCTGGATGCTGAATTACATGAGATGAAACGGTCCCGCGCCAAAGGTTTATGTTGTGGCGCCGGGGGCGCACAGATGTTCAAGGAGCCCGAGAAAGGGGAGAAGGATATCAACATCGAACGCACGGAAGAGGCGTTGTCGCATTCGCCGGATGTTGTTGCGGTAGGATGTCCTTTCTGCATGACCATGCTGACCGACGGCGTCAAGCATTTCAACCGAGAACAGGAGGTAAAGGTCCTCGATGTCGCGGAGTTGATCGCCGGCGCAGCCGATTTGTGATCTTAGGGGAATGGATACGCTGACCCATACTGTTCTGGGCGCCTGCCTCGGAGACGCAATCGCCGGGAAAAAGATGGGAAAGCGCGCCATGGTGTGGGGTGCCTTGGCGAACAATCTGCCTGATATCGATGTAGTCACATCGCTCTGGATGAGCCAGGCGGACGGACTGCTGGCGCATCGAGGTTTCACACATTCTTTCCTGTTCGCATTGGTGATGACACCCGTGATGGCTGTTCCGCTTTACCGGCGTTTCATCCATTACAATTATTCAGTTTGGGACTGGATACTGCTCTTCGGCAGCGGACTGTTCACCCATGTGCTGATCGATGCGCTGACCGTATACGGAACCGGTTGGTTCGAGCCTTTTTCGAATCGACGTGTTTCACTTAACATCCTGTTCGTAGCTGATCTGCTCTATACGCTTCCCTTTCTCGTGGCCGCGGTGGTTCTGGTTTCACTCCGAAGAAATCATCCGCGCCGGGCGTTCTGGCAACGACTGGCGATATTGCTCAACGTGGTTTATCTCGGGTTCGCCATACGCAACAAGATCGATACCGATCAGGGAGCCCTTGATTCATTCAAAGCGCAGCACATTCGACCTGTCGACTATTTCAGTACGCCGACGCCGTTGAATAACCTGTTATGGTACGTAGTGGCGGCCGATGAAAACGGCTATTACATCGGCTATCGCAGCATCCTGGATGATTTCGAAATGCCGCCCTTGCGTTTCGTCGCAAGGAATGATTCACTGCTGGATGCCTATTTCGCAGATCCGGAAGTCCGCAAATTGATCCGCTTTTCTGACGGATTTTATTCCATTTCCAAGGAAAACGGTCAGGTTTACCTCAGTGACCTTCGTTTCGGTCAGGTCGGCGGTTGGTACCAACCTGACGCCCCTTTTGTCTTTCGCTATGCGCTGGCAGCAGGTGCCAATAACGACCTTGTCATACAGAAGGGTAGGATGGAAGCGTTGTCTTCCGAATCAGTTCATGCGCTGTGGCGTCGCATGCTAGGTCATACGGGAAAGTAGCTTCCGAAAAGCTGACTAATCTCCGAACGGGAATCAAACAGCGCTCTTTTTGCCTACCTTTACTGAAATCTTAATTTCATGAAAATCACAGAAAATACGGTGGTCACGGTCACCTATCGGTTACATGCCAATTTGCCCGCTGAGGAGCAACGGCACATCGAATCCGCAGATGCCGGATCGCCTTTAAAATTCCTTTATGGTGTCGGAATGATGATTCCCGGCTTCGAACATGGTCTGGAAGGCAAAGGCGTCGGTGACTCCTTCAGTTTCACCATCGCCCCGGAGGATGCATACGGATCCGCTGACACGGATGCGATCGTGAACCTGCCGATCGACATCTTCAAAGTGAATGATGTGGTCGATTTCAACCTGCTCAAGATTGGAAATATGTTACCGATGTCTGACGGACAAGGAAACACCATGAACGGAAAAGTGGTCGCTTTCAACGAATCGGAAGTGAAGATGGATTTCAACCATCCCTTGGCGGATCATATTCTGCATTTCGCGGGTGAAGTGCTGGAGGTCCGGACCGCTACTCCTGAGGAATTGGATCACGGACACGTCCACTGATGCCTGCCGAATTCCTTCACGGAAAAAACTGAAAAAAAAACCGGGTCAATGCCCGGTTTTTTTATTTGAAAACTCGCCAGATCAGAAGGGCAGATCGTCGTTGCCGGCGGCCGGTGACTGGTTGTAATATTCAGGAGCTTCTACACGGCCGGCAGAAGAGGTGGAGCTGCCGCCCTTGTTGATGCGCCACGCTTCCAGTGAATTGAAGTATTTGACCTCGCGCTGGGGGCTGATCCATTCCCGTCCTTTGACGTTAAAGAGAACTGTGATGGTATCGCCTTCGTTGACGTCGTTGAGCAGATCGCACTTGTCCTGGGTGCAGATGAAACTGATATACTGCTGGTAGCCCCGGTCATCCACCGTAAGTACGAATTCACGCTTGCGGAACCGGTCGTTCACCACTTGTTCGTCCCGCTTTAATTTCAATGTTCCTGTTAATTCCATTTTCGTATGAGTTGTATTGCAAAGATAACAATCGTCCGAATCAGACCTTCCACGTGTGGACAAAAAAGCCATGATGGTCTTTTCGAAGGCCATATCTTGTTATTTTTGCAGGAGCATTAGAAGTTTCTCCGATTGCCTGTTTCGGCCGGGAAGAAACGGCTGCATGCCCGCATGAAAACCAACTGTTTTTCAATATTTAAGCTTGTTTTCCCGATTCGGCGGACGGCACTCCCGTTGTTATCGGTTTTGCTGCTCTCAGCGTCGTTCGCCAACGGACAGTTCAATCTCAACTGGAAACGTAATTTCAAGGCATCGCTGAATTCCGCGAACAAAGCCATCTGTATGCGTTCCGATAACCTCCGGAATGTCATCCTGCTGACCTATACCTGGTTGCCTGATTCCACCGGTGATATCATGGTTATCAAATTGGATCCTGCAGGCCGTCAGGTCTGGCAGCGCATCTATGACGGACCCATGCATACGGATGATCGCCCGATCGACATGGTAGTGGATCGATTCAATAACATCTGGATCTGCGGGACATCGCGCACCAAGAACGAGGATACTGACATCCTGCTGATCCGCTTCACCGATGAGGGGGTTCTCGCCAACAATGAATTATTCGGTCTTCAGGAAGGCTTGTTCGATGCGCCAACCTCTATCACCGTGGACAGGACAGGATGTCCCGTCGTGGCGGGATATGTTTCCGGCTCGGATTCCGGACTTGACCATGCCGTTCTCCGCTACTCCATCGAAGGCCGGCTGTTGTGGTACCGGACGGTCGGTACCGGACGTATGGACGTCGCGAATGACGTGGTGACAGATGATTCCTGTAATATATACGCAGCAGGTACGGTCGACGGCGGACTTCACTCCTCCG
>JBJOMA010000209.1:0-3280 GCA_046052625.1 Bacteroidota bacterium | reverse complement strand
CAACCGACTGAACCGGACTTTCAATGTGGAAGTCCATTTGGACGGATCGAAAGGTCAGTACCGTCCCAACATGATCGCCGTATTGAAAATAGCCGATTATTCGGCGGAGAAAGCGTTTACGGTACCGTTGAGTGCCGTTCAGCAGTCCGGTGAAGGAAGTTTTGTCTTTGTAGCCGATGAAAAAGGCAATGCGCGCAGGCGTGACATAAAGACCGGCATGACCTATAACGGCATGACCCAAGTACTGGAAGGACTCGTTGAAGGCGACAAGGTGATAACGACCGGTTATCAGGGAATTCTTGAAGGAGACCGCATCGAATTTTGAAACGCGCACACGAACCAAACAAATGAAAGAAGAAATAAAAAAGGAATTCAAGCCTTCGACCTGGGCCATTCACAACCGTGTGGCGGTATTCGTCATCACCGTGGCACTTACGCTGGCAGGCATCAAGGCCTATGAAGGACTACCCAAAGAGAGTTTCCCGGACATTTCCCTGCCCAGCATCTATGTGAGTGTCATTTACCCCGGCACTTCGCCGAAGGACATGGAAAACCTGATCGTGCGTCCGATCGAAAAAGAATGCAAAAGCATCGGAGGCGTCAAGAAGATCAAGAGCAATTCACTACAGGATTACTGCAACATCGTTGTTGAATTCAACTCCGACACCAAGATCGATGATGCGAAGCAGAAGGTGAAAGATGCTGTAGACCGCGCCAAGAAGGATCTGCCAAAAGACCTGAAGAACGATCCGGAAATAATGGACATCAACTTCGCGGACCTCCCGGTGATGCAAGTCAACATATCAGGGGATTACGAATTGAGCAAACTCAAGAAGTTCGCAGACAACACCAAGGACCGTCTGGAGGCCTTGAAGGAGATCAAGAAGGTCGACCTGATCGGTGCGCCGGAGCGGGAGATCCAGATCGATGTCGACATGCTCAAGATGCAGGCGGCACGCATAGGCATGGCGGACATAGCACGCGCCGTGCAGTCCGAGAACCTGACCATACCGGGCGGATCCGTCCGGATAGACGGTGTACGCCGTTCTCTGAGCGTGACCGGCGAGTTCGGATCAGTCGACCAGCTGCGTCGCTTGTCGATCAATTCCATCGACGGCAGCCCCGTCTATCTCGGAGAGATCGCCGAGGTGAAGGACTCCTACAAAGAGCGGGAAAGCTATGCACGCCTCGACGGGAAGAACGTCATCACCCTGAATATCGTCAAAAGGAAAGGTGAGAACCTCATCGAGACATCGGACAAGATCGTCGAGCTGATCGATGACCTTCGAAAAGAGGAGTGGCCGAAAGACCTGAAAGTAACGCTGACAGGCGACCAGAGCGAACAGACCCGGACGATGCTGCACGACCTGATCAACACCATCATCATCGGGTTCGTACTGGTTTTCGTCATCCTGATGTTCTTCATGGGCACTGTGAACGCGTTCTTCGTGGCACTTTCGGTACCGCTGTCCATGTGCCTTGCCTTCATCGTGATGCCGGCGATCGGTTTCACCATGAATATGATCGTGCTGTTCTCCTTCCTGCTTGCCCTTGGAATCGTCGTGGACGATGCCATTGTCGTGATCGAGAACACCCACCGCATCTTCGCTAACGGGAAACGGAGCATCACAGAAGCCGCAAAGCTGGCTGCCGGGGAAGTGTTTCTTCCTGTACTTTCAGGCACTCTGACAACGCTTGCACCGTTCTTCCCTTTGCTCTTCTGGAAAGGCGTGATCGGAAAATTCATGTTCTTCCTGCCGGTGACGCTGATCGTAACGCTGACGGCCTCTTTATTGGTTGCGTACATCATCAACCCGGTATTCGCCGTCCGTTTCATGAAACCGCATACACCCGGTGAACGGAAACCGATCAAGCCCACTTTGATCCTGCTGGGAGCCGCAACGCTTATCGGATATCTGGCAGGATGGGGCACAGGAAATTTCGCGCTGTTCTGCATATTGCTTTTCCTACTGAACCATTATTATCTGCGCCACGTCATCCGCCGATTCCAGGAGAACGCATGGCCGCGTTTTCAGGATCGATACCGTCGATTCCTGGTGCGGTGCCTGCACCATCCTTGGAAAATGGTATTCGGAACCATCGGACTCTTCATCCTTTCAATCGTCGCTCTTGGGATACGGAACGGAGGCGTCAGCTTCTTCCCGGTTGCGGATCCTAACTTCATTTATGTGTATACCAGCCTGCCGGTAGGAACCGACCAATCGTATACCGATTCCATCACGCAAATAGTCGAAGAACGCGTCTACAAATCCATCAACTGGCCGAATCCAATCGTAAAATCCGTCATTTCGAATGTCACGGTGGCTGTATCGGATCCCGCCGACGAAGACCAGGGAAATTATCCGAACAAGAGCAAGATTTCGATCGCCTTCGTCGAGTTCGGTGCACGTAATGGTGAATCCACCCGCATGTATCTAGACAAGGTTCGGGAAGCTGTAAAAGGTATTCCCGGCGCTGAGATCACCGTAGCACAAGAACAAGGCGGACCGCCGGTCGGCAAACCTGTGAACGTGGAAATCACCGGCGACCGTTACGAGGACCTGGTCAGCACCAGCAAGCAGGTAAAGCGATACCTCGACTCACTGAAGATCGAAGGCGTCGAGGAGTTGCGCAGCGATTTGCAGGACCAGAAGCCACAGATCGTATTCGATATCGACAGGGAGCGCGCCAACCGGGAGGGCATCTCGACGTATGCGATCGGAAACGAGATCTACCTGGGTGTTCTCGGGACAGAAATCTCCAAATTCCGTGATGCGCGCGATGACTACAACATCGTATTGAAATACCGCGACGACCAGCGCTACAATGTGGACCTTCTAAGAAACCTGAAAGTACTTTACCGTGACATGGGCATGGGCGGCATGGTGCGTGATGTTCCGCTGTCCTCCTTCGCAGAAGTCAAATACTCCGACACCTACGGAGTGATCAAGCGGAAGAACCAGAAGCGGGTGGTCTCCATCTCCTCTAATGTCCTTTCCGGATATAACGAAAACGCCGTAGTGGAAGATGTAAAGAAAGCGCTTGCCTCCTACCCTTCACAGGAGGGTGTCAGTATCGCGCTGACCGGTGCTCAAGAAGAGCAAGCGGAGACATCGGCCTTCCTCGGAACCGCAATGCTGGCATCGCTGCTACTTATCGTCCTTATCCTGGTCCTGCAGTTCAATTCCGTCAGTAAACCGATCATCATCCTCACAGAGATCCTGTTCAGTATCATCGGTGTGTTTCTCGGCTTCTCGTTGTTCAAGATGGAGTTCTCCAT
>JBJOMA010000208.1:0-8248 GCA_046052625.1 Bacteroidota bacterium | reverse complement strand
GATGGCACGGAAGGCCGTTCCGCATCTACAAATTCCGCTCGATGCGGACCGATGCGGAAAAAGCAGGCCCCCAACTAAGCTCAAAAGACGACCCTCGCATGACGTCGTTCGGAAGATGGATGCGTAAGATCCGATTGGACGAGATCCCCCAATTCTGGAATGTCCTGATCGGCGACATGTCGATTGTGGGGCCGCGTCCGGAACGTCAGTTCTTCATCGACCAGATCATGCAGCAGGCACCACACTACCGGCATCTGCATAAAGTTCGTCCGGGTATCACCTCCTGGGGACAAGTCAAATTCGGCTATGCGGAAAATGTCGAGCAGATGATTGAGCGGTTGAAGTATGACCTGATCTATATAGAAAACATGAGCCTAGCGGTCGACTTCAAGATCATGTTCTACACTGTACTCATCATCGTACGACACAAAGGCAAATAAATACATAAAGCTTCCTTTAAATGAAAAACATCACCGTCATCGGCGCAGGAACCATGGGTAACGGCATCGCGCATGTATTCGCACAATTCGGTTACCGCGTCAGCATGGTGGACGTTTCTGAAGCGGCTTTGAAGAAGGGTCTGGATACCATCACCAAGAACCTGGACCGCATGGTAGCGAAAGAGAAAATCACGGCCGCCGTAAAAGACACCACCCTGGCGAATCTCAGCACTTTCACCGATCTAAAAGAAGGTGTCAAGAATGCGGATCTCGTCGTTGAAGCCGCCACTGAGAACATCGATCTGAAATGCAAGATTTTCCGGGATATGGACGAGCACGCTCCTGCAGATGCCATCCTCTCTACCAATACATCTTCCATTTCCATCACCCGTATCGCCGCACAGACCAAGCGTCCGGAGAAAGTGATCGGCATGCATTTCATGAACCCGGTACCTGTAATGCGACTGGTTGAAGTCATCCGCGGTTATTCGACCACGGACGAGGTGACAGCCACCATCTTTGACATCTCCCGTAAGCTGGAAAAGGTGCCGGTAGAGGTCAATGACTACCCGGGGTTCGTCGCCAACCGGATTCTCATGCCCATGATCAATGAAGCGATCTATTCGCTTTATGAGGGCGTCGCAGGCGTGAACGAAATCGATACGGTCATGAAGCTGGGCATGGCGCATCCGATGGGTCCGCTGCAGCTGGCCGATTTCATCGGTTTGGACGTATGCCTATCTATCCTGAATGTTTTGCACGACGGTTTCGGAAATCCGAAATACGCCCCGTGCCCGTTGCTGGTGAACATGGTGACAGCCGGACAGCTTGGAGTGAAATCCGGTCAGGGTTTTTACCAGTACGCCGCCGGGTCGAAGGAACTGTTGGTCGCTCCGAAATTCAGAAAGTGATCTGCCCGGTCTCGATCTGCCGGACGATGTTCTCGATTGTCTGATCTTCCCCCTGCGGATCGTATTCTGACTTGAGATCATGACCGAACATCCGGGCAAGGCTTTGTGCGAAAAACGCGTTGAATGATCCCTTCAGGCTTTTTATAAGATCATAGGAAGTAGTCCCTGTTTCACGGTCGATCAGCTTGATCAGCACTTTACCCTGATTGATGCTCAGTTTCTTGATGGTCTCTTCGAAGTCCGTCCGCACCTGATCTTCCACTTGCTTACGGTAACGTCTGCGTTCCCGGTCGTTTTTCATGCCGGCCATGTTGCGATTCATTTCGTTCACTTTCATGGCGGCCAACCGTGCATACGGATACACTTTGATCACATTGTAGCGTAAGCGGTAGTAGGCCTGCAGGTTCTTTAGGTATTCGGGATTCGCATTGTCGAAGATCTGCACATCCGGCAGATTCACTACCGGTACGGTATCATTCCCCTCAAGGATAAAGGGTAAGCGATAACCGACTTTTACTGCAGCCGTATCCTGCGCCGAAGATGCGGAAAGCCGGACTAAGAAAAGAAGAAGTAGGAGAAAGTGTGACGACCGCATTGTCCGCTGGACTGTCAACGTTCAGTTGAGCCGATTATTTTTCCAAGCGCTCGAAATCGCTCCTTCAGAAGAAGAAACCGTCCGGAGCGTACCGGCCGAAGGATCTTTCAGGATCTTAGCAGCCAGGTAGGCAGCCACTTCCATCGCCTCCACATCCTTGGATTCCAACTGTTCCGGATGAAAATGATTCTTGACGAAATGCGTATCGAAATTGCCGGAAACAAACGCTTCGTGCCGCATGACCAGCCGACAGAATTCAAGGGTGGTCTTCACACCGGAAATCCGATAGTCGTCTATGGCCCGCACCATCCGTTCCAAGGCTTCGTGGCGGTCCTTACCATGTACGATCAGCTTGGCGATCATCGGATCATAATAGATAGGAATCTCCATACCTTCTTCATACGCATCATCGACACGTACGCCCGGGCCCTGAGGAATCTGATATGTACTGAGACGTCCGATATCCGGGAGGAAGTTGTTGGCGGGATCTTCGGCGCAGACGCGTATTTCGATGGAGTGTCCGTTGATTTTTAAATCCTTCTGTGAGAATGAAAGCCGTTCACCGCGCGCCACCATGATTTGCTCCTTGACCAGGTCCAGACCGGTGATATATTCCGTTACCGGATGCTCGACCTGCAGACGGGTATTCATCTCCAAGAAGTAGAAGTTCATTTTCTCATCGAGCAGGAATTCGACCGTACCTGCTCCCACATACTTGCAGGCCTTGGCTACCCGTACGGCGCATTCACCCATGGCTGAGCGGATTTCAGGAGTTAGCACCGAGGAGGGTGCCTCTTCGACCACTTTCTGGTGACGCCGCTGAATGCTGCACTCCCGCTCAAAAAGATATACGACGTTTCCGTGGGTGTCGCCCAGGACCTGAATTTCAATGTGACGTGGACCGGCGACATAACGCTCGATGAAAACCGCACCGTCTCCGAAGGAACTGATGGCTTCACTGACCGCAAGCCGCATCTGTTCCTCGAACTCCCCTATTTCGTGTACGATACGCATGCCCTTACCGCCGCCGCCTGCCGATGCCTTGATCAAAAGCGGAAAGCCGATCTTCTGCGCAACGGACTTACCTTCCTCAACCGATTCGATGGCTTTCGCAGTGCCGGGAACGAGCGGTATGTTATGCTGCTCAGCAGTTGCTTTTGCTGCCAGTTTGCTACCCATCTGCCGCATGGAATCACCGGAAGGACCCACGAAAATAAGTCCTGCCTCCTTGACACGGTCGGCGAAGACCGCATTCTCCGAAAGGAATCCATATCCCGGGTGAATGGCATCCGCTCCGGTGTCGGCAGCCGCCTGCAGGATACGATCCATTACAAGATAGCTCTGGGATGAGGGAGCCGGGCCGATCAGCACGGCCTCATCCGCATAGCGGACATGAAGTGCATCGCGATCGGCTTCGGAGTAGACCGCCACGGTCTTAATTCCCATCTCACGCGCGGATCGCATCACACGGATGGCGATTTCACCGCGATTAGCCACAAGCAACTTTTTCATACAGGCTGGTTTTGTCCGTTAAAAATACGGAATCGACCTGTAAGAATCCCGCAGTAATGTTTCTTTTACCCCTCTCCTTCCGTCGGCACGGTTCGGCGTTTCGGTAGTGTGCCAAAAACACGGTCCCATAACGGAAATGACACTGCAAATGCCCCTTCCGGATCCGAGTAATGATGGAGGGCGTGATGTGTCCAAAGGACACGCAGGAAGTTGGAAGGCGGTCTAATGGCATGTACCGCATAGTGTACCATGAGGTAGTTCGAATACCCGCAAACGAAGCCACCGAAAAACAACCAGCCGGAAGCACCGAACATCCAATTGAAGAGTCCTAGGAAGCCCGCAGAAATGACCATTGACATCAACGGCGGCATCACCAACCGGTCCTTGTCCCGTGGATACTCGTGGTGCACGCCATGAATATGGTATTTGATCTGCTCACCGGAAGGTGTTTTGGCTTCGAAGTGGAAGACGAACCGGTGAATGAAATACTCGACCAATGTGAACAGGAACATTCCTGCAGGGAACATCCACCAGATGCGACCAAAAGGGATTTCAGGAACCACGACCGCATTAACAACCGTAGCGGCCCCTATCAAATAATACAGCGAAACAGGAATATAAAATGGCGTGCGAGTCAACCGCTCTAAGACCCGATTGTCAAATAGTTGCCGGGATCCTTTGTTCTTTATGACTTGGGGTTTCATGGCAAAAGGATTTACCACGAAAAGTAAAGTTAATGAATATCAGCGGCGCTGACTTTCCGCATATCCGATCATGCGGTACGTCAGCTTGGCAAGCGTATACTCAGAGAGGATGCTGCCATCCATAGGAGCACATTCAACGATATCGAAACCGACCACATTCTTCTTCTCGAATAATTTTCGGAGAAATTCGAGCGTTTCCACCCAGAAGAGCCCGTTAGGCTCCGCTGTACCTACTGCCGGCATGATGGATGGATCGAATCCGTCTGCATCGATGGTGACATAGACGTTTTCAGTACAGTCGTTCAATAACTTATCCATCCAGGATGCGTCCTTGCGAATAGCATGCGCATAGTAGGTATGGATCCGGTCGCTGGAACGGATCAGATCCGCTTCTTCCTTGCACTGGGCCCGGATACCGATCTGCACCAGGTTGATTCCTTGATCGTGTATGCGGGCCATGACGGAGGCATGCGAGTAGGGATTTCCATGATACTCCATGCGCAGATCAGAATGGGCATCGATCTGCACTACCGTCAGGTTCTTGTATTTCTTGGCGAATGCCTGCACGAAACCGTTGGTGACGGTATGTTCCGCTCCGAGCGAAATGACATACTTGCCGTCGGCAAGCAACCGGGAAGTCTGCTGCTCGATCAACGCTACGGCATCTGCATCCACCTTTCCGGAGAAATCCAACGCGGGAAGCGTAGCGATTCCGCAGGACCGGTAAGTCTCACAGTCCAGCTCCTCATCGTAGAATTCGACAAAATGGGAGGCGCTAACGATGGCTGCAGGACCTTTAGCAGAACCTTCCAGGTACGAGGACGTGTGCTCGTATGGGATCTGCTGGATGACGTATCGGGCCTTGTCGTATGCGGTCAATTCCGCTTCAGGCAGTGCGAGGAAACCCTCTTCGTTGGAAAGGACATTCATCAGGATCACTTCCCTCCTTTCAGGACCTTGTTAACAAGATCGGCTGCTTCGCGAAGTTCGATGGCCGAATAGACTTTGAGTCCGGAATTTTCGATGATCTTCTTCGCTTCCTCTGCATTGGTGCCTTGTAAACGGACGATGATAGGAACCGGGATCTCTCCGATATTCTTGTATGCATCAACGATACCCTGGGCGACACGGTCGCATCGGACAATACCGCCGAAAATGTTCACGAGGATCGCTTTTACATTCGGGTCCTTCAAGATGATCCGGAACGCCTGTTCGACACGAGCTGCATTCGCCGTACCGCCGACATCCAGAAAATTGGCCGGTTCACCGCCGGACAGTTTGATCATATCCATGGTGGCCATTGCCAGTCCTGCACCGTTCACCATGCAACCGACGTTACCGTCCAGCTTCACATAATTCAGATTGTGCTCGGCAGCTTCCACTTCGGTGGGATCCTCTTCATTGACATCCCGGAGCGCTTCATAATCAGGGTGACGGAAAAGTCCGTTGTCATCGAAGTTGACCTTGGCATCGACTGCGATGATCTTGTCGTCCGAAGTTTTCAGCACCGGATTGATCTCGAACATGGAAGCGTCAATGGAATCGTATGCTTTATATAGCGCAGCTACGAACTTGGTCATCTGCTTGAAGGCCTCGCCGCTCAATCCCAGGTTGAACGCGATCTTACGCGTCTGAAAACCCTGCAATCCGACTGAAGGATCGATCTCTTCCTTATGAATCAGGTGCGGTGTCTTAGCTGCCACTTCCTCGATATCCATACCGCCTTCGGTCGAATACATGATGATATTGCGTCCGGTCTGACGGTTGAGAAGAACGCTCATGTAGAATTCACGGGTAGGGCTGGGTCCCGGATAATATACGTCCTGTGCTATCAGCACTTTGTGGACGATCTTTCCTTGCGGACCGGTCTGCGGCGTCACGAGGTTCATGCCGATGATGTTACCGGCTTTCTCTTTCACCTCTTCCAGCGTCTTGGCGAGTTTGACACCTCCTCCTTTACCGCGGCCGCCGGCGTGAATCTGTGCTTTGACCACCCACCATTGAGTGCCGGTCTGCAGGGTGAGTTCCTCTGCGGCACGTACCGCGTGTTCGGGCGTATCAGCAACGATACCCTCCTGGATTCCGACCCCGAAAGATTTCAGGATCTGCTTGCCTTGATATTCGTGAATATTCATAAAAACGTGCGTTTTTAGATGAAATTGGTCGTTTGTTAAGACGGGGCAAAAGTAGTCATTTTCCGCCCTAACCATGCCCGAAATCAAGAAAGAAAATTCAACAAGAAGACCAACGCCCGGCAGTTGAGTAATGTGTATGGAGTCCCTGAGAAGTCGTCCGAAACCTTCAAAAAGAACCTGATGCGCTTCAGTATATTTACCCCTCCATGAACCGCCTGCTGTTGCTTTTCCTCTTGGCGCTTCCGATAGTGGCTGCCAGCGCGTCGGACAGGACGTATATGGCCCGACGGGTGCAGGGAAACGTACGGATTGACGGTAAAGCGACAGAGCCGGCCTGGCAAATGGCAGATGTAGCAAGTAAATTCATTCAGTATGAACCCCTCTCCGATGCACCGGTCTCCCAACAGACGGAAGTCCGTATGGTGTACGACGACAATGCGCTGTACATTGCCGCGATGCTGTATGATACAGCACCCGACAGTATCCTGCATCAGCTGAGCGACCGGGACCGTTATTGGGGAGTCAATGCAGACCAGTTCCGTGTCGGATTCGACACTTACCGTAAGCAACAGGAAGGATACGTCTTCGCGGTTTCCGCAGCAGGCGTCCAGAGCGAGTCCTTCAACGAGGATGACTCCTTTGATGCCGTATGGGAGAGCGCGGTCCAGCTGACAGATTCGGGATGGTCGCTTGAAATGCGGATCCCATATTCGCAGCTCCGGTTTCCGGAAGTGCCCGAACAGGTTTGGGGACTACAATTCGCACGTCTGATCCGACGCACGCGCGAATACGATCAGTGGAGTCCGGTCAGGCGGGATATACAGAATCCGCTCCTGGATTGGGGAACACTGACAGGAATCCGAAACATCGATCCGCCGGTTCGCCTGTCGCTGACCCCCTATCTCTCGATATATGACGAGAATGCTCCGATCATGAACGGCGGACAGCTGATCCGTTATGAGAACTCCTATTCCTACTCGGGCGGTGCCGATCTGAAGCTGGGACTGAATGAAAGCTTCACGGTCGACATGACCCTGCTGCCCGATTTCAGTCAGGTGCAAAGCGACAACAAGATCAAGAACCTGACGGCATTCGAACAGATCTTTGACGAGTACCGTCCCTTTTTCAAAGAAGGCGTCGCCTTGTTCCAAACGGGCGACCTTTTCTACTCCCGAAGGATTGGAAGGACACCTTCGCGGTTTTACGCAGTTACAGGTGATGTGCTTAGCGGCGAACTGCTTGAAAAGAATCCGCCGACCGCCCGGTTGGTGAATGCGACAAAAGTTAGCGGTCGAACCGGAGGCGGTCTCGGAATAGGCTTATTGAATGCTGTAACCGCAAACACCTTTGCTTCGATACGTGCATCCGACGGAACGTTGCGTAAAGACCTGACCGAACCCGCGACCAACTACAATGTCCTTGTGCTGGACCAACAGTTCAAGAACAATGCACGACTTTGGTTCGCAAACACCAATACGATACGCGAAGGGGAATGGCGCGATGCGGAGGTTTTTTCAGCGGGTGGACAACTGGAAAACAAGAAACATTCGTACCGGTTAAAGGGCAGCTACGGCGAAAGCCATGTCAAACTTCCGCTCGACACAGGCGGCAATTACTGGAAAAACGGACGTACCGCCATGCTAAGTTTTGAAAAAATAAGCGGCAACTTCCAGTTCGGAACCTATCAGGAAGCGGCAGATAAATTTTACGATAAAAACGATCTGGGCTTCAATTTCTACACCGATTATTATTCAGCGAACGGTTACGCCTCCTACAGCCTTTACAAACCATTCCTCAATACTTTCCGGCAAGGCTCTGCCTCTTGCTTCATTGAAAGAACCGGAAGGATCAGTGAAGACAACCTGCTGTCCAACCTGAACACCGGGTTCAACATTTTTCTGCTCGGCAATAATAACTGGTCTTATTTTTTCAATATCTATACTGACCTTGT